>NZ_JAHFPF010000308.1 GCF_023259385.1 Brevundimonas sp.
GATGTCGAGGAAGCGGTCGCGCGCCTTGGGGTCGTCGCGGGCGTGGCCCTTGAGCGTCTCGATGAAGCCGGCCAGCGAGGCCAGCGGCGTCTTCAGTTCGTGGCTGGCGTTGGCCAGGAAGTCGACGCGCATCAGCTCCATGCGCCGCACGTCGGTCTCGTCGCGCAGCACCAGCAGGGCCAGGGTGGCGCCGTCGCCGGGCGGGGCGGGCAGGGGGCGGGTCAGGGCCCGCCAGTGGCGGGTCTGGGCGCCGACGCCGGAATAGTCGGTGGTGCGGGCGATGCCGCCGAACAGGGCCTCGTCGACCGCCTCAAGCACCGTCGGTTCGCGCACGGCGGAGACCAGCAGGGCGCCCTCGCGCTGGATGCGGAACAGGTCGCGCGCGGCGCCGTTGGCCAGCACCACGCGGCGTCCGGCGATGTCGTCAGCCTCGCCGCCCGAGACCACCAGCACCGGATCGGCCAGGGCCTCGAAGGCGCTGTCCAGCAGGCGCTGGTCGGCGGCGGGGATCGACGGTGGCGCGGCCGCTTCGGCGGTTTCGGCGCTCGGCGCGGAACGCGGGCGGCGGTTCACGGCCCAGGTGGAGACGCCCACCAGCACGGCGCCGCCGATCAGCCACTGGGCCAGGGCGGGATAGAAGACCGCCAGCGTCAGCAGCACGACCACCGAAACGCCCGCGCTGGCGCCCACGGTCCACAGGCGCGAGGCCGCGGACGGGGCGACGGGGGACTGGGCGGCTTCGTAGGGCATTGCGCTTCCACTGGAGCGTGCGCGCGGGGCGACTCGCTATCCGCCGAACATGACACGGAATTCATGACAATCGATCCGGGAAGCGTCCCGCTCCGGGTTGTCAAACGTCCTTTACATCCCTAGGCTTCTATTCTGTTGCAAGGAGGGGCTTATGACGGCGGCTTTGACGCTTGAGGGCGTGAGCAAGCGATACGGCGAATTCCAGGCCGTGCGCGATCTCAGCTTCGAGGTGCCCAAGGGCTCGATCTGCGGCTTCCTGGGGCCGAACGGGGCGGGCAAGACCTCGACCATCCGCATGATCCTGGGTCTGCAGCCCGCGACCTCGGGCCGGATCGAGATCCTCGGCGCCGACGACGGCCGCCGGGTGCGCGACCGCATCGGCTTCCTTCCGGAAGAGCGCGGTCTCTACAAGAAGATGACGCCGGTGGACGCCATCGCCTTCTTCGGCTCGCTGAAGGGCCTGCCGCTGGGCGAGGGCCGCAAGCGGGCCAGGGAAATGCTGGACGCGCAAGGACTGGGCGCCTCCAAGCGCAAGAAGATGAAGGAGCTGTCCAAGGGGATGGCCCAGAAGGTCCAGCTGATCTCGTCGGTGGTGCACCGGCCCGAGTTCGTGATCCTGGACGAGCCGTTCTCGGGCCTCGATCCGGTCAACCAGCAAGGGTTGGAGCAGATGATCCGAGGGCTGGCCGCCGACGGCGCCACCGTCCTGTTCTCGACCCATGTGATGCAGCACGCCGAGCGGCTGTGCGACAAGGTCGTGCTGCTGGCCCGGGGCCGGAAGGCGTTCGAGGGCACGGTGGCCGAGGCCCGCGCCACCTCGCGCCGGTTCCTGGAGCTGGAGGGCGCCATCGCGCCGGACCAGGCCGAACGCCTGCCCGGCGTGGCCGGGGTCGAGGTCGTCTCCGATGACGGCGAAGTCCGGGTGCTGAAGGCCGCGCTGGCTCAGGGCGCACAAGGGCAGGAGGCGCTCAAGGCGGCCTTCCTGACCGGCCTGGACGTGCGCCGTTTCGAACTGCGCGAGCCCAGCCTGCACGACGCCTTCATCGACCTGACCGGGGACCGCCCCGATGTCGACCAGAGCGTGAAGCCGACCGGCGTGGAGGCCGCCCGATGAACCGGATGTTCCTGATCGCGCGGCGCGAATACGCCGCCTACGCCATGACCGTGGGCTTCTGGCTGTCGCTGCTGGCCTTCCCGCTGTTCGCGGTGATCGGCGGCGGCGTGTCCTATCTGGTCCGCACCGGAGAGACCATTCCGGCGGTGGCCGTCGTCGAGGACGGAGCCGGCGCCGCCGGCCTCGCTACGGCCGTCCAGGACCATCTGAAGGTCGAGAACGACCGCCGGCGCGCCAGTAGCCTTCGCGCCGCGGCGCTGGCCGAGACACAGACCACGCCTGACGCCGGGACCGGGGCGGCGGATCGGGTTCGGGAGATCGCCGAGACGCAGGGCTTCGACGCAGGCATGGCGGAACTACGCCGGGTCGCGCCCATGGCCGCAGCAGCATGGCGCGAGCCGAAGACGCCCGTCACCCTAGCGCCCGCGCCCGCCCAGGTCGTCGCCGCGGCGCCGGGGAAGGCGCGCGACGACGCCGCCAAGGCCTATCTGGCCGCGGACAAGAGCGATCGTTCACTCAGCGCCATCGTTTTCCTGACGCGGGAGGACGGCAAGCCGGCGGCCCGGGTCTGGACCGCCCGCACCAATGAGGACGCGGTCGATGATTTCGTGCGCGAGGCCCTGAAATCCGCGAACCGGCGCGAGGTATTCGGCGCGTCGGGTGTTTCGCCACAGGTTATCGTCAGCTCCGAACAATTCCGCCCGCACGTGACCGCCTATTCGCCCAAGGCCTCGACCGGCGCCGAGGTGTCGTTCCGGGATCGTCTGCCTCAACTGATCGGCTTCATCTCCGGCTTCATGCTGTGGTCGCTGATCCTGACCGGCGCCTCGATCCTGCTGAACAGCGTGATGGAGGAGAAGTCGAACAAGATCCTCGAGGTGCTGCTGTCGTCGGCCTCCACCACCGAAATCCTGTCGGGCAAGGTGCTGGGGGTGGCGCTGCTGACCCTGACGGTTTCGCTGGCCTGGGGCGTACTGGGCAGCGGGGCCTTGATCACCGTGGCGCCGAAATACGCCGCCTGGACCGGTGAAATCCTGCTTCACGGCGGGATGCTGGGCTGGTTCGCGGCCTTCATGATCGGCGGCTATCTGATGTACGCCGTGCTGTTCGCGGCGATCGGCGCCTTCTGCGACACGCCGCGGGACGCCCAGACGCTGATGGGGCCGATCATGATGGTGCTGGTGGTGCCGCTGGTCGTCATGCAACTGGCGCTGCGTCAGCCGGATTCTCCGGTGGTGCAGGTCCTGTCGTGGGTGCCGTTCTTCACCCCGTTCCTGATGATCGCCCGTCTGCCGTCCGATCCGCCCCTGTGGGAGGTTATCGGCGCCATGGCCGGGATGTTCGCCTTCGCCCTGCTGATGGTCTGGGTCTCGGGCCGCGCCTTCCGCGCCGGCGCCCTGTCGGACGTCAAGCTGAGCTGGAAGAGCTTCGGCGCGGCGATCCGGGGCGGGGGGAACTAGGTCTGAGCCCGTCCTCCCCCATCGCCTCGAAGGGGCGATGGGGGAGGTGAAGCCAAAGAAAAAGGGCCGCTCCGTTTCCGGAGCGGCCCTTTGATCTTTCAGCCGTAGGGCCGTCGCTTAGCTGCGACCGGCGCCGCCCGGCACGCGGGGCTTCGGAGCCGGCAGCAGGCCTTCGCGCTGAGCGCGCTTGCGGGCCAGCTTGCGGGCGCGACGGACAGCCTCGGCCTTTTGACGGGCGCGCTTTTCCGACGGCTTTTCGTAATGAACGTGGCGCTTCATTTCACGGAAGCTGCCTTCGCGCTGCATCTTCTTCTTGAGGGCTTTCAGCGCTTGATCGACGTTATTATCGCGAACGAAAATCTGTACCAGGTTGAACTCTCCTTTGGCCGCCCGCCGCGTCCTGTGAGGGAGACGGGCGAACAAA
>NZ_JAHFPF010000060.1 GCF_023259385.1 Brevundimonas sp.
GGGCAATCGTATCCCGCCGACCTCGCCGCCCAGGTGAAGGCCGGGCTTGCCAAGGTCGAGGGCATCGTCGGCAAGACCTTCGGGGACGCGAAGAACCCGCTGCTGGTCTCGGTCCGCTCCGGCGCCCGCGTCTCGATGCCGGGGATGATGGACACGGTCCTGAACCTCGGCCTCAACGACGAGACGGTCGAGGGACTGGCCGCGCTGAGCGGCGACCGCCGCTTCGCCTTCGACAGCTACCGTCGCTTCATCACCATGTATTCCAACGTGGTGCTGGGCCTCGGCCATGACGATTTCGAGGGCGTGCTGGACGATCACAAGGATCGCCTGGGCGTCACGGTCGACACCGACCTGACGGCCAAGGACTGGGAGAAGGTGGTCGCCGACTACAAGGCTGTGGTCGAGCGCGAACTGGGCCAGCCCTTCCCGCAGGACCCGCACGACCAGCTGTGGGGCGCCGTCGGCGCCGTCTTCGCCAGCTGGATGAACGACCGGGCCAAATTCTATCGCCGCATGCACGACATCCCCGAAAGCTGGGGCACGGCGGTGAACATCCAGTCGATGGTGTTCGGCAATATGGGCGAGACCTCGGCGACGGGCGTGGCCTTCACCCGCAACCCCTCGACCGGTGAAGCCCGGTTGTACGGCGAGTTCCTGATCAATGCTCAAGGCGAGGACGTGGTCGCCGGCATCCGCACGCCGCAGTCGCTGACCAAGGCAGGTCGCGAGGAGATGGGCGAGACGGCGCTGTCGATGGAAGAGGCCATGCCGGTCGTCTTCGGCCAGTTCGTCGAGGTCGTCGGGCGGCTGGAGAGCCACTACCGCGACATGCAGGACATCGAGTTCACGGTCGAGCAGGGCCGTCTGTGGATGCTGCAGACCCGCAACGGCAAGCGCACGGCCAAGTCGGCGCTGAAGATCGCCGTCGATCTGGCCAGCGAAGGCGTGATCTCGCAGGAAGAGGCCGTGTCGCGGGTCGAGCCCGCCGCCCTGGACCAGCTGCTGCACCCGACCCTGGATCCCAACGCCGAGCGCAAGGTGATCGCCGCCGGCCTGCCCGCCTCGCCGGGCGCGGCCACGGGCAAGATCGTCTTCGACGCCGACGAGGCCGAACGCCTGGCCCAGCTGGGCGACGCGGTCATCCTGGTGCGCGAGGAAACCAGCCCCGAGGACATCCACGGCATGCACGCCGCCCGGGGCATCGTCACGGCGCGCGGCGGCATGACCAGCCACGCGGCGGTGGTCGCGCGCGGCATGGGCCGTCCCTGCGTCTGCGGCATCAACGAGCTGTCGATCAACGACAAGGCCGGGACCTTCACGGCCCGGGGCCGCACCTTCAAGGCGGGCGACATCATCACCATCGACGGCTCGAAGGGCGAGGTGCTCGAGGGCGCTGTCGCGATGATCGAGCCGGAGCTGACGGGCGATTTCCAGACCCTGATGGCCTGGGCCGACAAGGTCCGCCGCCTGCGGGTCCGCGCCAACGCCGAGACCCCGCTGGACGCCCGCACCGCGCGCGGCTTCGGCGCCGAGGGCATCGGCCTGTGCCGGACCGAGCACATGTTCTTCGACGACACCCGGATCGCCGCCGTGCGCGAGATGATCCTGGCCGACGACGAGGCCGGACGCCGCCTGGCGCTGGCCAAGATCGCGCCGTTCCAGAAGGCCGACTTCGTCGAGCTGTTCGAGATCATGTCGGGGCTGCCAGTGACGGTCCGTCTTCTGGACCCGCCGCTGCACGAGTTCATCCCGCACACCGACGAGGACATCGACGCCCTGGCCGCCGGATCGGGCCTGGACGCCGCCAAGCTGAAGCGCCGCGCCAAGGAGCTGCACGAGACCAATCCGATGCTGGGCCACCGCGGCTGCCGCCTCGGGGTCGCCTATCCCGAGATCTATGAGATGCAGGTCCGGGCGGTCATCGAGGCCGCGCTGGAGGTGAAGAAGAGCTCGGGCGTGGCCCCCATTCCGGAGATCATGCACCCGCTGGTCGCCCTCGGGCTGGAGATGAAATACCTGCGCGAGCTGACCGACCGCACGGCCCAGGCGGTCTTCGCCGAAGCCGGGAACACGGTCGAATACCTGGTCGGCACCATGATCGAACTGCCGCGCGCCGCGCTGCGCGCCGGCGACCTGGCCGAGCACGCCCAGTTCTTCAGCTTCGGCACCAACGACCTGACCCAGACCACGTTCGGCATCAGCCGCGACGACTCCGGCCGCTTCCTGCAGGCCTATATGGACAAGGGCATCTTCGAGACCGATCCCTTCGTCCGCCTGGATCAGGAGGGCGTCGGCGACCTGATCCGCATCGCCGCCGAGCGGGGCGGGGCGGTCCGGCCCGACATCAAGATGGGCATCTGCGGCGAACACGGCGGCGACCCGTCCTCGATCGCCTTCTGCGAGGAGGTCGGCCTGAACTACGTCAGCTGCTCGCCCTATCGCGTGCCGATCGCCCGGCTGGCCGCGGCGCAAGCCGCCCTGCACGCCCGTGCGGGGACCGAGCGCGAAAAAGACCGGTAACGCTGGGCCGTAGCCAAGGCCTGGATCGTCAGGGGCCTTGCTCTTCGCGGCTGCGGTTGTCGCGCCTGTGGTCGGCTATCGCATTCGGGTGGCTGAGACCGGCAATGCCGAGACAGCGATAGATGGACTGGCTTGAGGATTGATCGGCACGCCGGTGGCCTTGATCTGTCTTGCGTCCAGCTTCCGCGCCTCGGCGATCGGCCGGCTGGGGCGGCTGGCCGTCGCAACGGTTGCCGTCCTGCTGATGTGGCTCGGCGTCCTTGGAATCGCCAATATTTAGTCATTTTTAGTAGAACGACGTCTGTGCCTGTTGGTCCACAGTCGTTGGCAAGTCGCGTCTGCGATCTGGAACTCGACCGTTCTGATCCCATTTGTATCCTCGCTGGATGGGGCCGGTGACCGCAGAAGTCACCGCATCTAGAGGATACATAAACTATGCGTAACGTTCTTCTCGCAACCGCTGCTCTTACTCTGATTTCGGCGCCCGCTATGGCGCAAAGCATTTCGAATCCTCAGTATCAAGGGTCGATCGGTTACACGGGCATCGACGCCGACGGCGCGACCCTGGGCGCGATCACCGCGCGCGGCGGCGCCAAGCTGAACCGCTACTTCGGGGCCGAGGCCGAGCTGTCGGTCGGCGTCAAGGATGACGACGTCAACTTCGGCGCCATCCCGGGCAAGGTCGAGCACCGCTATGACGCCGCCGCCTATGGCGTGGCGACCCTGCCGGTGACCGAGAATTTCGAGCTCTTCGGCCGTCTCGGCTACGGCACCACCGAACTGAAGACCTCGGCAGCCGGCCTCTCGGGGTCGAACAGCACCGAGAGCGTCAACTACGGCGCCGGCGCCAACTACTTCTTCGACGGCCAGAACGGCGTCCGCGCCGACTGGACCCGTCGGGACTTCCGCGGCCGTGACGGCATCGAAGCCGACACCTGGGGCCTCGGCTACGTTCGTCGCTTCTAAGACGACTAGGTCCTGAAAAGACGAAAGGCCCGCCGGTCTCCCGGCGGGCCTTTTTCGTGGTCCTGAACCGGGGTCAGGCGACGCCGGGCTGCAGGGCCCAGCGCATCGAGCCTTCGCCGAACGGACGGAAGAAGAGGTCGCGGTAGCGTTCGAACGCCTCGACGATCTTGGAGGCCAGGTCCTGGGCGACGGTCTCGCCGCGCTGTCGCTTCATGGCGGCCACGCACTGGACCACGTCCTGCTGGTGAGCCGAACCGCCCATGCGCTTGAGCACCGCGGCGATATCCAGGGCCAGCGGATCGACGGCCTTGCTCCAGGGATTGGTGTTCTGAGCCATGCGGGACACCCCTTGTTCTCAACACTGGCGAACCGGTCGCAAAAACCTGCGTGGGATGCAAGCGTGACCGCGAATTCGTGATCAGGGCGAGCGGGGAGCCCCTGTGGGCGCACGGCGTTCTTCCGTCATGACCCGAGCTCTGATCCCGGCCTTCGCCGCCGTCCTGCTGATCGCCGCCTGTGATCGCCAGACCGTCAATCCACCCACCGAACCGGCCGCGCCGATCGCCACGCCCGAGGCCGCTCCGCCCGCCCCGAAGCCGCCCGGGGTCGGCACGGTCATGCCTGGAGCCGGACCGGCCAGCTTCGTCGGCCGCTGGGCCGGGAACCTGGCCTGGTGCGCCAACACCGGCGGCGCACACCAGCCCGTCATCCTCACGCCGCTGCGGTTCGAAGGCTATGAGAACAGTTGCGCCATCACCTCGCTGGAGCAGGTGGTGGACGGCTACGAGGTCACCCTGGCCTGTCAGGCCGAGGGCGGGGCCTCGCGCGAGCGCGTGCGCCTGTCGGTGCAGGACGATGTGCTGCGCCTGACCTGGCTGAACCGGAACGAGGCGGTGCTGTTGCTCAGGCGCTGTCCGGCGGCCCCCGTCGTCGACGAAGGCCAGCCGGCCGGCTGATCAGTTGAACAGGAAGTTCATCACGTCGCCGTCCTTGACGACATAGGCCTTGCCTTCCGCCCGCAGCTTGCCGGCCTCGCGGGCCTTGGCTTCGCCCTTCAGCGCGACGAAGTCCTCGTAGGCGATGGTCTCGGCGCGGATGAAGCCCTTTTCGAAGTCGGTGTGGATCACGCCGGCGGCCTGCGGGGCGGTGTCGCCGACGTGGATCGTCCAGGCGCGGGCTTCCTTGGGACCGACGGTGAAGTAGGACTGCAGGCCCAGCAGCTTGTAGGCCTCGCGGATCAGGCGGTTCAGGCCCGGCTCGGCCAAGCCCAGGCTTTCCAGAAACTCGGCCTGCTCCTCGGGGTCGAGGACGGCCAGTTCGGAATCGATCTTGGCCGAGATGACGACGGCGTTGGCGTTGTCCTCGGCGGCGCGCTTGGCGACCAGGTCGGACAGCTCATTGCCCTTGTCGGCCGAGCCTTCGTCGACGTTGGAGACGTACAGGGCGGGCAGGGAGGTCAGCAGCTGCAGCATGTGCCAGGCCTTCTCGTCCTCCTTGTCGACCTTGACGACGCGGGCGGGCTTGCCGGCGCGCAGGGGGTCCAGCGCCATGTTGATCAGGCGCAGGGTCTGCTGGGAGTCCTTGTCGCCGCCCTTGGCCTTCTTCTCGACGTTGACGACCCGCTTCTCGAGGCTTTCGAGGTCGGCCAGCATCAGTTCGGTCTCGATGATGTCGAGGTCCGAGATCGGGTCGATGCGGTTTTCGACGTGGGTGATGTCGTCGTCGATGAAACAGCGCGCCACGAAGGCCACGGCGTCACAATCCCGAATGTTGGCCAGGAACTGGTTGCCCAGGCCCTCGCCCTTGGACGCGCCGCGCACCAGGCCGGCGATGTCCACGAAGGTGATCCGCGACGGGATGATCTCTTTCGACCCGGCGATGGCGGCCAAGGCCTCCAGGCGCGGCTCGGGCACGGCCACGTCGCCGGTGTTCGGCTCGATGGTGCAGAACGGATAGTTGGCCGCCTGGGCCGCCGCCGTCTTGGTCAGGGCGTTGAACAGGGTGGACTTGCCGACGTTGGGCAGGCCGACGATCGCGACTTTAAGGGCCATGGGTCTCAGCAGCTTTCAATGAGCGCGAGCCTTTAGCGGGTTCAGTCCCGTTTGTCAGGCTCGCGCTCGTCGAACGGCTCTAGTGGGCGGCGTAGACGTCGTCCTCTGTGGTCTTCGGCTGACCGACGGCGGCCTGCACCACGACCGGAGGGGCCGAGGCGAAAGTCAGGGTCAGGGGCACGGTCTGGCCCGCGACGAGGGGGTTTTCGACGGCCAGCAGCATGATGTGGTTGCCGCCGGGCTTCAGCTCGACCACCTGCCGGGCCGGGAGGGGCAGGCCCTCCTTCAGCTCGCGCATCATCATCATATTGCTTTCGATCTTGCTCTCGTGGATCTCCACGCGCCCGGCGACGGGGGTGGCGATGCTGAGCAGCCGGTCGTCGGCCCCGGCGGTGAGGGTCAGGTAGCAGCCGGTCATCTTGCGGCCGGCGGGCGTCGGGCGGCAGACGGCGTCGGTCACGGCGACGGCGCTCTGTTCACCCGCCGGGACAGGCTTGGGCTCGTTCGAACAGGCGGCCAGCAGGGCGAAGGCGGCGATGGGGATCAGGGTACGGTTCATGGGTCGGATGTCTCTCAGGCGGCGGCAGGTCTGGAACGGAAAAGGCTGCGGATCAACCGGTCGGTCGCCAGGGCGACGATCAGGCTGGCTCCGGTCAGGGGATAGAGAAGGCAAAGCGGGAGAACGATGGCGAGAACCGCGACGCGCAGGCGCGGGCCGTCCGGGACCGGGGGCGCGCCGATCAGGCCTCGCGACAGGCGCGGCGGGCGGCGCTTCCACCACATCATCAGGCCGCTGACGGCCAGCAGCCAGACCCCGATGCAGCCCGCCAGCATGATGATCCGGTTGAGCTGGCCGTACTGCAGCCCCTGATGGACCGCGATGCCCCATTCGAACGCCTTGGCCCCCACGCCGAACTGGCTCCAACGGATGTCGGCCTTCACGGCGCCGGTCTGGCCGTCGACGTAAAGGGTGCGAGCCTCCTCGGCCTTGTGGGTCTGACGCGCCACCGTCCAGGCGAGGTCCGGGGTGGCCGGGATGTTGACGGTGTAGGGCAGGGGCAGCTCGTTTGACTGCGCCACCGACAGCACGCGCGCCAGACTGGGGTCATGGGCGACTTGGCCGTGCAGGACCGCGTGCTCCATGGTCCAGCCTACGCCGGTGGGCGTGTCGTGGGGCTTGGCGTGGCTCCAGGCGCTGGCTGCGGCTGGCGCGGCGGGACGGCCCAGTCCGCTCTCACGCACGATGTTCAGGAAGCGGTCGCCCCAGACAGCGGACCAGGGCATGCCGGTCACCGCCAGGAACAGGATGACCCCGCCGACATAGAAGCCGATCAGGGCGTGCAGGTCTCGCCAGAAGGGACGGCGTCGGGCGTCCGTCGCTGTAAGGACAACGGTGGCCACCCTGCGTCCGCGCGGCCACCACAGGTACAGACCGGTGGCGAACAGCACGATGGCCCAACCGGCGACGATCTCCACCAGGATGTTCATCCCGGTCCCGAACAGGCTGAGGGAATGCAGGCTCTTTATGGTCTCCATGACGCCGCCGTACGCGGTCACGCCGGTGACCTGGGCGTTGTAGGGATCGACGAAGACCGTCCTTTGGGTTCCATCGGCCTGATCGACGCGGACACGGACCGCCTGATCGGGCCGCGCGGGCATCAGGATGTTGGCCGCCCGCCCTTCACCGGCGACCGCGGCGGCGGCCAGCCAGGCGTCCGGCGCGGCGCGGGCCGCGGCGGGGGTGACCTCGGCCATGCGCCGATAGACGGCTCCGTCGATCTCGTCCTTGAACAGATAAAGGCCGCCGGTGAGGGCCAACAGCATGAGGAAGGGCATGACCAGCACGCCCGCATAGAAATGCCAGCGCCAGACGGCGTGGTAGGCGCCGGACAGGGGCGTGGCGGGGGGCGGGGCCGGTGTTTGAATCTCGGTCATCATCGAAGCTCCTGTGGTCGGTGGAGGCCGCCGAAGCCGCCTCCACCGATCGCACTCAGAGGGCCAAACGCAGGCCGACGAAGAGCGCGCGACCCTCGCCGGGATTGAACACGACGGTCGAGGCGGTGCGGGCGTCGGTGATGGCCGAGAACTCGTTCACGTGCCGCTCGTCCGTGAGGTTGCGGGCGTCCACGAATGCGGTCAGCCCGTCCTTGACGTCCCAGCTCGCGTTCAGCCCCAGCAGGGTGTAGCCGGGCGCCTTCATCGTATTGGCGTAGTCGACCCAGGCGTCGCTGATCCGCCATTCGACCGACGGAGTCAGCGACAGGCCCGACGGATGCCGCCAGGCCAGCTCGGCCCGATAGGCGTGTTCCGGCGCGACCGGCAGGCGGTTGTCGCCCCAGCGCGGGTCATCGACGAAGCGGAAGTCGTTCCAGGCATAGGTCTGGCGCAGCAGCAGCGAACCCTGCGCCGGCCCGGTCGGCAGGCGCCAGTCCAGTCCGGCCTCGATCCCCTGGTGCACGGTCTCGCCGGCGTTAAAGGTCGCAGCCGGAATACCAGGGCCGGTGATGAAGTTCAGCAGTTCGCCTTCGATCTCGCTGCGGTAGACGGTCACGTCCCAGGCCAGGGCGCCATGACGGCCGCGCGTGCCGATCTCGGCGGTCCAGGCGTCCTGCACCTTCACCGGCGTGAAGCCGACGAGCGGCGCCTGAACGAGCGCGCCATAGGTCGGAGGCTCGACCGACCGGGTCACATTGGCGAACACCTGAGCGCCGTCCTCGGTCTCCCACAGCAGGCCCAGGCGAGGCGAGAACCATTCGTAGTCGATGTCGTCGTTGTTGGCGGCGTTGACGCGATCCGAGTAGTCGCGCGTGGCCCGGCCGAACGAGCCGCCCGCCACCAGCGCCAGCCGGTCGGTCACGAACAGCCGGCCTTCGGCGAAGACGTCCAGTCCCGTCGCCTTCTGCAGGTTGTCGGCGGTCAGGGCGCCCGCTTGGCCGCCGATGTTGAGGTAGCGCTGGCTCTCGATCTGACCATCGCGATAGCTCAGGCCATAGAACAGGTCGGCGCGCAGGCCGCCCACCTGACCGGTCCAGTCGAAGCGTCCGAACAGGCCGACGGTCTCGCTATTGGTGTTCAGCACCTGGAAGATCGGGTGCCACAGTTCCTTTTCCCAACCCCAGACAGCGCCTTCGAACACGGTCGAATCGTTTAGCCGCCAGCGGGTCTGCAACGTCAGCCGCTTCAGCGTCAGGTCGCGGGCCTGATCGCCGCTGATCGCGCCGGGGTTGGCCATTTCGGGGCGGGTCAGGGCGTCGGCGAGCGACAGCGACCCCGGGATGTCCTGCTTGATGTCGGCCGCCTGATAGATCAGCCGCACCTCCCGGTCCTCGCCGAACGTCCGGCCGACGTTCAGGGTCAGGCGGGCCTGGCTCTGTTCGCTGTGATCGCGGTAGCCGTCCGATTCCATCGCCGAAACGGCCGCGAACACGTCCCAGTCGCCGGATGTGCGGGCCAGCTGCACGCTGCCCCTCAGGCTGCCGAACGACCCGCCTTCCAGCTGCAGCACGGTGTCGTCCACGGCGGTGCGGCCGGTCGGCGTGATCTGGTTGATCGCCCCGCCCAGCTGGGCTCCGCCGAAGCGCAGGGTGTTGGCCCCCTTGTAGATCTCGATGTAGCGGGCGCTCAGCGGATCCACGCCCTGGAAGTCGGAGAAGCCGTCGGCGTCCGCGAAGGGCACGCCGTCCTGGGCGAACAGCACGCCGCGCTGGTGAAAGCCCTGGGCGAGGCCCGAGCCCCGGATCGACAGGCGGGCCTCCTCGCCATAGCGCTTCTGCGCCAGCACGCCGGGCACGTTGCGCAGGGTGTCGGCGAAGGTCTGGGCGAAGCGGTTGGCGTAGCTCTCGGCCGAGACCACGGCCACGGCGCCGGGCGTGCGCGACAGGCGATCACGGGCCTCGGCCACCACGGCGGGGTCTTCGGGATTGCGTCGGGCGGTGACGATGACGGTGTCGAGGGTGGTGGGGTCTTCCGGCCCGGCGGCGGGCTCGGAGGCATGGGCGAAGGCGGGCGCGGCGAGGGCAGCGAGCAGCAGGGCGCAGGGCGCCGCAGTGGTCCGAAGGGACATGGGAATTCGATCCTGAAACAGAGAAAGGCCCGCGCCGCCGGACGGCGTGCGGGGTCAGGCGCGGGTCAGCGCCGGGTCTGCTTCAGGCGAGGGGAGGGGCGGTCGAGGGCGGTCGCGGCGGCGCGCGCGCGGGGGGCGGCGGGCTGGCGATCAGGGCCGTGAAGGTGGACGCCGGGGTGACGGCGGGCGTGGCGCAGGGCTGGGGCGCCGGCGGTGTCGGCAGGACCGCGGCGACGGCCATGACGCAGGCGGCGCATTTCGGCGGCGGGACCGAGCGGTCCGGCCGGCCGTCGGCGCCGACGCTGATCGTCTGCGGCCCGTCGCTGGAGCAGAGCACCAGCGTCTCGCCCGGCCGCGCCGCCGCCATGGCGGCGTAGGGCAGCAGGGAACCGAGCACGATGGCGAACGTCGCGGCCATCAGGGCCAGCGAACGCCAGATCGACCAGGATTCGGTCTGCGGACGGGTCACGCGCGGTCCATAGCCGTGAAGACGGCCGACGGGAAGCGCGGCTATTCGCCCTTTTGCGCCGTCTGGCGCGGGCTGAATTTGGGGGCGGGGGCCAGGCGCATGACCTCGCCCTGATAGCGTTCGTCGTCGCCGGCCAGGGCGAAGGGCAGGGCGTCGGCGCAGGCGTTCAGCATGGCTTCCAGCCACGGCTGGTCGGCCTTGGCGAAGTCGCCCAGCACATGCGGCATGACCAGGTGGCTCTCGCCCGGGTGGCCCACCCCCATGCGGGCGCGGCGGAAGTCGGCGCCCAGGTGGCTGATCAGGCTGCGCACGCCGTTCTGGCCCGCCGCCCCGCCGCCGGTCTTCATGCGGAAACGGCCCGGCGCCAGGTCGATCTCGTCATGGAAGACGATGACCTCGCCGGGCTTGATCTTGTAGAAGCGCGCGGCCTCGCCGACGGCCCGGCCGCTTTCGTTCATATAGGTCTGGGGCTTCATCAGAAGCACCTTCACCGGCCCGGCGGCGGTGGCGACCTCGCCTTCGCGTATCACCGACTGGAATTTGGCCCGCTCGGGACCGAACGACCAGCGGCGCGCGATTTCGTCGGCGGCCATGAAGCCGATGTTGTGGCGATTCTTCTCGTATTTCGGGCCCGGGTTGCCCAGGCCGGCGACGATGATCATGGCTCAGGTCCAGACAAGGAAACGGCCCCATCCGTAACCGGAAGGGGCCGCTCCAGAAACAGTCGATCGAAGGGCGATCAGCCTTCGGTCTTTTCGCCTTCAGCGGCGTCGCCCGATTGCTCGGTCGCTTCAACTTCGGCCTCGGCGGCGACTTCGGCGTCGTGGGCTTCGTCAGCGGCGGCCGAGATGGCGGCCGACGACGTCTTGATCGAAGCGATCACGAAGTCGCGGTCGGCGATGGTCGGCTCGACGTCGGAGGGGACCTTCAGGTCCGACCAACGGATGGTGTCGCCCAGCTTGTGGCCGGCCAGATCGACGATCAGGTCTTCCGGGATGTGGTTCGCCGGAACCTTCACTTCGACCGAGTGACGGACGATTTCCAGCGAGCCGCCCTGACGGAAGGCCGCGCACTGGTCTTCGTTGATGAAGCGGACCTGGATTTCGATCTTGATGGTCTGATTTTCATCGACGCGCATCAGGTCGAAGTGCAGCGGGCGGTCCGACACCGGGTCGAACTGCACGTCACGGGCGATGACCGGCTGGGTTTCCTTGCCGTACTTCAGGGTCACCAGGTGGCCCAGCAGCTTGCCGGTGTAGAGGGACTTGCGGAAGTCCTTCTCGTTCACCGAGATGGCGACGGGGGCTTTGTCGCCGCCGTACAGGATGCCGGGCACCATGCCGGCGCGACGGGCGGCGCGGGCGCCGCCGGTGCCGACGCCGTCGCGGACGTCCACGTTCAGAATGATCTCGGCCATCTGGCTCGCCTCAACAGAAACAGAAACGCCGCGCCAACCGGGGCCCGCGCGGCGGGGGTCATGAACCCTCGAATTCAAGAGCGCGGGCTATTACACGCTAGCGCCGGAGGACGCAACCGCTGTCGCGCCCTGATCGACTCAACGACCGCTGTTCAGCGCCGCCGTGGCCGAGGTGGAGGCCGCGGCGGCCTCCGCGGCGACGGGCGACTGGACCGGTCCTTCGGCCCCCGCGACGGCGGTCGGGGTCAGCTCAGCCGGGATCGGCGTGATGTTCTGGGCGGTGCAGGTCGACAGGTCGCGGGCGATGTGGCGGCCGACGCAGAACATGTCCTCATAGCTGGGGCGCGAGGCCGCCAGGCACTGGAACAGCATCAGTTTGGACATGTTGAGGCAGAACTCGCTGTTCTGGTCGACGGTCATGGCCTCGGTGTTGGCGCGCGAATCCTCGCCGCCGGCGCCCAGGGCGGCCAGGGCGGCCAGGGCCAGCGAACGGACCACCGCCGGGGTGTAGGGCGGGCCCGAGCGGTTGGTGGTCACGCCCAGGCCGCTGCCCGAGTTGGCGGCGGCGAACAGGCGGGCCGATTCTTCGGACGACGGCAGCATCTGGGCCGCCGACAGGGTCTTGGCGCTCTGCAGGCGGACTTCGCGGTTCGGAATGTGGGTGGTGGCCCAGCGGCGGCGAGGGTCGCGGCGTTCCTGGATCGTGTAGGCGTCGCCCTCGACGCCCTCGGCGATGACCAGCATGGCGGCGACGTCGCGGCTCAGGGTGCTGACGATCAGGCCTGCGGCGGCGTCGGCGCCCGGCAGGGTCGCGGCGGTGGCCGGATCGGCGATGATGCGGGCGATCAGCTCCTGGCGGACGGCGGGATCGACGGCGTAGGTGCGCACGCCCTGCACAAACTCGGGCGACTGCAGCGCCAGGATCGAGCCGTAGGCGATCATGCCGCGCGACAGCTGTGCCGGCTCATAGGCGGCGCCCTTGCGGATGGCGGCCTGGATGGCTTCCGCGTCGGTGAAGCCGCCGGGCGGAATGGTGCCGACGTCGCGCATGAACGAGACATAGATGGAGGCGGCCTGGGCCACGCCCTCGTTCATCGACAGGGCCGGCGGCGGGGGCGGCGGAGGGGGCGGAGGCGGGGGAGCGACCGGTTCGTCGGTGGCGCAACCCGCAAGCACGGCGGCGGCGGCGACGGCGGCGAGCGCGAGCCCGCGGCGCATTTGACCCTTGAACATGAAAAACCCCGACCCACGGCGCCCATCCGGCAGGGCGCAGACGACTGACTGGCACATATATCGCGGCGAAAAGGGTTCGCCGAGCGTTAATCCCAGCGTTGCAGGAAGTCCGCCATCACAAGGAGATGATTCTCCTCGCTCGGGAGTTTATCCCGGCCCTGTATTGAGGCGTTCGGTGGCGGTCTGCGGCGTCGATGTCGGGGCCGGCTGAGCGGGCGTGCGGACCGGGGGCGCGGCCGGCGGATCGGACAGGGGCGACACGGTGATGCGCGGCGGCTCCGGGTCGGCGACGCTCAGGGGCGATACGATGACGGAGCCGGCGGGCATGGCCGCGCCGCGCGTGCAGGTGGCGATGTCCCGCACGATGTGCCGCCCGAGACAGAAGACGTCCTCATAGCTGGGACGGGAGGCCGCCAGGCACTGGAACAGGTTCAGCTTGGACTCCGTCAGGCAGGTCTGGCTGACCGGATCGTTCTGCAGCGGATCCGTCCGCGCGGCGTCCGCCGCCTCGCCCAGGGCCGCCAGGGCGGCGATGGCCAGGGCCCGCTCCACGACCGGCGGATAGGGCGGATCGCGCCGCCGGTTGCCGGAGACGCCCAGTCCCGACCCGCTGTGCGCGGCGGCCAGCAGGCGGGCGGCCTCGGGCGCGGAGGGCAGCATGGTCTGGGTCGAGCGCGCCTTGGCGTCCGCCAGCCGGCTGTCACGGCCCACGACCTGGGCGACGGCCCAGGAGCGGCGGGAGTCCGCCTGAATGGCGTAGGCGTCATTCTCGATCGAATCCGCGGCCCGGTTCAGGCTGGTGATGTCAGCGCGCAGGGTGGTCACGATCAGGCCCGCCGCGGCGTCGGCGCCCGGCAGGTTCAAGGCCCAGCGCGGATCGGCGGCGAGGTTGGCGGCCAGCTGCTCGCGGGTGGCGCGGTCGACGGCGTACTGGCGCACCCCCTGCACGAACTCCGGCGACTGCAGCGCGATGATCGAGGCGTAGGCCACCAGACCGCGCGACAGCTGGGCGGGGTCATAGGCCGATCCGCGGCGGATCGCGGCCTGGATCGCCTCGGGGTCCTGGAAGCCGCCCTCGATGGCGGCCATCTCGCGGCTGAAGGCGACATAGACGGACGCGGCCTCGGCGACGCTCTGGTTCAGGCTGATCGGCGGCGGGGTGCGCGCGGCCAGTTCGGCCGCCTGCCGCGCGGCCTCGATTTCGGCGGCCTTCTCGGCGGCGTTCTGCGATGCGCAGCCGGCCAGCAGGGCGGCGACGGCGAGTGCGGCCACGGCGAGGCCGCGGCGCTGGACGAGCGAACCCATCAATTCTCCTTCGAAAACGACGCCCCGCGTCGAAGTCTCAGGCGCTAATGGGGCGAGACCGTGGACGTTCCCTCGATCAGTCGAAGAGTTTCGACACCGATTCCTCGTTGGCGATGCGCCGGATGGCCTCGCCGATCAGCGGCGCGACCGACACGCGGCGGATCTTGGAGCAGTTCAGGACCTCGTCCGGCTGCTCGATCGAATCGGTGATCACCAGCTCCTTCAGCGGACCGTCGGCCACGCGCTGGACCGCCGGACCCGACAGCACGCCGTGGCTGATGTAGGCCGAGACTTCGGTTGCGCCCTATTCGATCAGCGCCTTGGCGGCGTTCACCAGGGTGCCGCCCGAATCGACGATGTCGTCGAACAGGATGCATTCGCGCCCCGCCACGTCGCCGATGATGTTCATGACCTCGCTCTCGCCCGCCTTGGGACGGCGCTTGTCGACGATGGCCAGGTCGACGTTCAGGCGCTCGGCCAGCGAACGGGCGCGCACCACGCCGCCGACGTCGGGCGAGACGATCATCAGATTGCCGCGCGTGTAGCGGTCCTTGATGTCCTGGGCCAGCACCGGCGTGGCGACCAGGTTGTCGGTCGGGATGTCGAAGAAGCCCTGAATCTGGCCGGCGTGCAGGTCCATGGTCAGGACCCGGTCGGCGCCGCGCGGGTGATCATATTGGCCACCAGCTTGGCCGAGATCGGCGTGCGACCGCCGGTCTTCCGGTCCTGCCGGGCA
>NZ_JAHFPF010000061.1 GCF_023259385.1 Brevundimonas sp.
CGCTGGACTTCGCCTACGCCGCCGTCGGCGCGCGCGACGACCGGCTGGCCGTTCAGGGCTTCGCCGCCGCCGACCGCGCCGAACCGCTGAAGGGCGCCCAGGCGCTGGACGCCGCCTATGCCGCCCGCCGCGCCGGCCAGGACGCCGAAGCGATCACGTGGCTGGAGCAGGGCGCGCGCACCCTGCCCGCCGCAGAGCTGACGCCGCAGCGCCGGCATGAAATCGGTCGCGAACTGCAGACGCTGGAACATCGCGTCGGCGGGACGGTGACGGTTGCGACCGGCCCGGCGGCCAGTGCGACGACGCTGGTCAACGCCGGCGGCGACCAGGTCACCCAGGTCGGCGGCGAGGTCTGGGCCCGCGTCGGCGGCGACAACAACGGCCGCCCGGTGCAGGTCTTCGCCCGCGCCTACCAGACCGTGGACGCCGACACCGGCCCGACCGGCGGCGACAGCACCCAAGGCTGGGTCGGCGTGCGCTGGAAGCCCTTCACCGAGACCAATCTCTCGCTGGAAGCCAGCCGCCTGATCGCCATCGGCGACGCGGCGCGCGACGACACCATGCTGCGCGCCGCCTGGTCGGCGGACGTGGGCGGCGACCTGCGCTACGACCGCGACGCCTGGCCCTCGGCCCACGTCTATGTGGACGCCGCGCGCCTGCTGGAGGACGAGCAGACCTACGCCGTCGCCGACGCCAATATCGGCTGGACCTGGGTCGCCTCCGAGAGCCGCCGCGACACCCTCACCGCCGGCGTCGGCGTGCGGGCCGACTACGACAGCCTGCGCGCGGAAGAATGGGCGGTGGCCGCCGGCCCCCGCGTCGCCTGGCGCCACTGGATGGGCGGCGACGACCTGCGCGCCCCAGGGCGGTATCTGGACCTGTCGCTGGGGTATTATGCGCCGCTGGACGACGGGCCACGGGATGCGGGGGTGGTGGCGGCGGTGACGGTGGGGTTCTGAGGTGGGAGCTCCCTCGGTCACTCCAGATCACCCTGCGACATTTCGATGCGCAGTCCTGTCCTGGGAAGGGTTGTGCAGGCCGCGCTCACGAAAGTCCTCGTGAGCCTCGAAGCCTAAAACCAGACGGAGCTCCGCCAGCTATTAGGCGATGAACACCTGACTACGGTGGTAGCCGAGATAGACATTATGAGCCGTCTGAAATCCCTCCGCACTCCAAGTCGCCGGCTCATCGTTTAGACCCGACCGCTGACGCATCAGTTGTTCGAAGCCTAGCCGCCTCAGGTCGTCCGTAGGCACGCGGGAGGATACCAGCACGTCCCCATCGTCGCCAAAACTGATGAAGCCTCGATCGAACAGGTGATCCGCATCGGGCGTCAACAACAGGCCATTCGCACCATCCAACCGCTCTGCCGCAGTCTCGCACACTCTCCAAGGCTTAATATGGCTCGCGATCAACAAGGCAGGATTGGTGATCCCTGTCAGCCGACAGGCACGCTCTCGCGCCTCCACGTTCTTACGGAGAACACCCTGACCTCGGCGGGCCTGGATCAGGGACTTCTTGATCGTACTGTCTAACCCTGCATCGAGCTCAACCCCCTTCTGGATCGCATCATCCAGTATCTCGGTCACGACATCGAAGGTCAGGCTGTTTCCGCCACCTCGCGCCAGCGCCTCCGCGCTAAAGGCGGCTCCGACCAGGATCATGTCGAAAGCTTCCGCAGAAATGCTCGCCAGATAAGCCTTCTGGTTGCCGTGGCCCGTTAAGGCGCTGATAGGCGAGTATTTCTGCGGCAGCAGGGGACCGAGCGTCTCGATCATCGTCTTGGGACGCACCGGTGGTGATAGCGGCGTCCAGTACACCGGGAGCAACCAGCCCTCATGGTCCCAATACGACCCGACGTTACCAAACTCCGCCGGCTTCGGAGCCGTAAAGGCGAACTCCGCGACTCGCCCTATCCAACCGATCTGGCCATTTGCATAGGAAAGGACAACATCGCCGGGCGAAGCCTGGCGCATGTTATCATAAAACTGGCTCCGCGCGCCTCTTCGCGCAGCTTTAGGCGACCAAAGGTACTGACCCTCGATCTCCTGGCGAAGCGTTTGCTTATGATTGACCCACCAGTAGTTCGGCATCACGCAACGTCAGCTGCCATTTGTCTGGATTTGATCGAGCGCCAACTGGCCCGGACCATACCTTTCGGCAAACCATACCAATTGCGCTCTCCCGACAAACTCTTCGACCTATGGACGATCTCGAAGCGCGCGGGTCAATCCTCATCCATCTTCAGCGCCGCGATGAACGCTTCCTGCGGGATCTCCACCTTCCCGAACTGCCTCATCCGCTTCTTGCCGGCCTTCTGCTTCTCGAGGAGCTTCTTCTTCCGCGTCGCGTCGCCGCCGTAGCACTTGGAGGTCACGTCCTTGCGCAGCGCCCGCACCGTCTCGCGGGCGATGATCTTGCCGCCGATGGCCGCCTGGATCGGGATGACGAACATGTGCGGCGGGATCAGCTCCTTCATCTTCTCGACCATGCCGCGCCCGCGCGTCTCGGCGCGGCCGCGGTGGACCAGCATAGACAGGGCGTCGACCGGCTCCGAGTTGACCAGGATGCTCATCTTGACCAGGTCGCCGGTCTTGTAGCCGGTGATCTCGTAGTCGAACGAGGCGTAGCCCTTCGAGATCGACTTCAGCCGGTCGTAGAAGTCGAACACCACCTCGTTCAGCGGCAGCTCATAGACCACCAGGGCGCGGGAGCCGACGTAGGACAGCTCCAGCTGGGTGCCGCGGCGGTCCTGGCACAGCTTGATCACGCTGCCCAGGTAGTCGTCCGGGGTCAGGATGGTCGCCTTGATCCACGGCTCGCTGATTTCCATGATCTGCATCACGTCCGGCAGGTCGGCCGGGTTGTGCAGGTCGATGGTCGTGCCGTCGCGCTGGGCGATCTTGTAGACGACCGACGGCGCCGTCGCGATCAGGTCGAGATTGAACTCGCGGCTCAGGCGCTCCTGGATGATCTCCATGTGCAGCAGGCCCAGGAAGCCGCAGCGGAAGCCGAAGCCGAGCGCCGCCGAGCTCTCCATCTCATAGGTGAAGCTGGCGTCGTTCAGGCGCAGGCGGGCGATGGCCGCGCGCAGGTCCTCGAAATCGGCGGCGTCGACCGGGAACAGGCCGCAGAAGACCACGGACTGGACCTCCTTGAACCCTTTCAGCGGTTCGGCGGTCGGCTTCTTCTCGTCGGTGATGGTGTCGCCGACGGCGGCGTGAGCCACTTCCTTGATCTGGGCGGTGATGAAGCCGACCTCGCCGGCCGACAGCTGGTCGACCGGGGTGTTCTTGGGCAGGAAGACGCCGACGCGGTCGACCAGGTGGGTCGAGCCGTTCTGCATGAATTTCACGCGCTGGCCGGTCTTCAGCACCCCATCGAAGACGCGGACCAGCAGCACGACGCCCAGGTAGGGGTCGTACCAGGCGTCGACCAGCATGGCCTTCAGCGGCGCGTCCGGATCGCCCTTGGGCGGCGGCAGCTTGGTGACGATGGCCTCGAGGACGTCTTCAATGCCGAGGCCCGACTTGGCGCTGGCCAACACGGCCTCGGAGGCGTCGATGCCGATGACGTCCTCGATCTGGGCGCGCACGCGCTCCGGCTCGGCGGCGGGCAGGTCCACCTTGTTCAGGACCGGCACGATCTCGTGGTTGTTGTCGATCGCCTGATAGACGTTGGCCAGGGTCTGGGCCTCGACCCCCTGCGAGGCGTCGACGACCAGCAGCGAGCCCTCGCAGGCGGCCAGCGAGCGCGAGACCTCATAGGCGAAGTCGACGTGGCCGGGCGTGTCCATCAGGTTCAGGACGTATTCGAGACCGTCCTTGGCCTTGTAATTCAGGCGCACCGTCTGCGCCTTGATGGTGATCCCCCGCTCCTTCTCGATGTCCATGTTGTCCAGAACCTGGGCGGACATTTCGCGCGCGGTGAGGCCGCCCGTGAACTGGATGAGCCGGTCGGAGAGCGTGGACTTGCCGTGGTCGATGTGCGCGACGACGGAGAAGTTGCGGATGCGGTCGATGGGAGGGGTCGTCATGGTCCGGCGCGCCTAGCACGACGCACGGGAAAGCGCCAACGCAACGGGATATCCCTCCGGCTCCGCCACTGATTTCGTTACTGATTACTTCCGCGTAAGGCGCCGCTTTGTCGTTTCCGAATGCCGGCGAAATCTGTATTCAACGACTGATGACAACCGGACGCCTCCAAAGGGCGTTCTTTCGCTCGGCCGCGCCTCCCCCCCGCGGTCGTCAAGGGGATCACCAAGTGTCGATCAAGCTTCACAGCCGCTGGACCGTCGCCGTCGCCTTGATGGCCGCCACCGTGACGGTGGCCGCCTGCGGGAAGGCGGACGAGGCTCCGCCGCCGCGTTCGCGCCAGACCGTGACCGCCGCGACGGTCACCCAGGTCTCGCTGCCGCGCATCGTGACCGCCTCGGGCAGCGTTTCGGCCTGGGAAGAGGTGCCGGTCGGCGCCGAGACCGGCGGACTGGTGGCCACCGGCGTCTTCGTGGACGAGGGTAGCTGGGTCCGTCAGGGCCAACCGCTGGTCCAGCTGAACGACGCGCTGCTGCGCGCCCAGCTGCGCCAGCAGGAGGCGGGCGTGCAGACGGCCCGCGCCAACGCCGCCCGCGACGACTCGGCCCTGGCACGGGCGCAGGAGCTGAAGGAGCGCGGCTTCCTGAGCCAGGCCTCGCTGGACACGGCGCTGGCCAACCAGCGCGCGTCCCAGGCCAATCTGGCCTCGGCGCTGGCGTCGCTCTCCGAAACCCAGACCCGCCTGAACCAGAGCACCATCCGCGCGCCCGTCTCGGGTCGGATCATCAGCCGCAGCGTCACCCGGGGCCAGATCGTGGCCGCCGGGACCGAGCTGTTCCGCATGGTGCGCGACGGCCGCCTGGAGCTGGACGCCCAGGTGCCGGAGACCGAGCTGCCCTTCGTGGCCGCCGGGCAGACCGCCACCATCGTCTCCGACCAGAGCGGGAGCACCACCGGCACGATCCGGATCGTGACCCCGGAGGTCGATCCGCAAACCCGTCTGGGCGTGGCGCGCATCACCCTGGCCCCCAGTTCGACGCTGAAGCCGGGCAATTTCGCCCGCGCCACCATCAGCGTGGGCGCGGCGCCGGCCCTGACCATTCCCGCCTCCGCCATCGTATTCCGTGAAGGCAAGCCAGGGGTCTATGTCATCGGCCAGAACGCCCGGGTCGCCTTTACCCAGATCGAGACGGGCAACCGGACCGGCGCGATGATCGCGGTCACCCGCGGACTGAGCGCGGGCCAGAGGGTGGTGGTCGCGGGCGCAGGCTTCCTGGGCGACGGAGACCTTGTGACGGTCGGCCAGCGGGCCAGCACGCCCGCCCACGCCCCGGCTCGTAGTCAGGGCCACTGAGGATGAATTTCAACAACATCTCTTCGTGGTCGATCAAGAACCCGATTCCGATCGTCCTTCTGTTCATCGTCCTGACGATCGCGGGCACGGCCAGCTATTTCAAGCTGAGGACCAACCAGTTCCCCGATGTCGATCTGCCGGTGGTGGCGGTGACGGTCATCCAGTCGGGCGCCGCGCCGACCGAGATGGAGACCCAGGTCACCCGTCTGGTCGAGGATTCCGTCGCCGGTTTGGGCCAGGTCAAGCACATCACCTCGGTGGTGAACGAGGGCGTCTCGACCACCTCCATCGAGTTCCAACTGGGCGTGGATCTGGAGAAGGCCACCAACGACGTGCGCAACGCCGTCTCCGGCATTCGCCAGAACCTGCCCGCCGACGTGCTGGAGCCGATCGTCCAGCGCATCGAGTTCACCTCCATCCCGTTCGCGAACTATGTGGTGCGGGCGCCGGGAATGAGCCCCGAGGAGCTGAGCTGGTTCGTCGAGAACACGGTCGCCAAACGACTGCTGTCGGTGAAGGGCGTCAGCCAGGTCAGCCGTGACGGCGGCGTCACGCGCGAAATCCGCATCAAGCTGGACCCGGCGCGGCTGGAAGCGGCCGGCGTCACGGCGGCGGCGGTGTCGAACCAACTGCGCGCGCAGAACATCAACCTGCCCGGCGGCCGCGGCGAGATCGCGGGAACCGAACAGGCCATCCGCACAGTCGGCTCGGTCCGCTCGGTGGAGCAGTTGCGCGAGACCCTGATCCCCATCGGCGCGCGCACCGTGCGTCTGGGCGATCTGGGCGAGGTGACCGACGAATGGTCGGAGCAGCGCGGCCGCGCCCGCTTCAACGGTCAGGAAGTCGTGGGTTTCGGCATCTCGCGCGCCATCGGCTCGTCCGAGGTCGATGTCTACGACCAGACCCGCGAGGCCATCGAAAAGCTGGACGACGAACGCGCCGACGTCACGATCGAAGAGGTGGCCAACACCACCCAGGACGTGATCAACAATTTCCACGCCTCGGTCGAGGCGCTGTTGCTGGGCGCCCTGCTGGCGGTGGCGGTGGTGTTCGTCTTCCTGCGCGACTGGCGCGCGACTCTCATCGCGGCCATCGCCATGCCGTTGAGCCTGATCCCGACCTTCTGGATCATGGATCTGATGGGGCAGTCGCTGAACGTGGTGTCGCTGCTGGCCCTGTCGCTGACGGTCGGCATCCTGGTCGATGACGCGATCGTGGAGATTGAGAACATCGTCCGGCACATCCGGGACGGAAAGGCCCCCTACCCTGCCGCCATCGAGGCGGCGGACGAGATCGGTCTGGCGGTCATGGCTACGACCGGGACGCTGGTGGCGGTGTTCGCGCCGACCGGCTTCATGCCCGGCATCGTGGGCCAGTTCTTCGTCAGCTTCGCCATCGCGGCCTGCGTGAGCGTGCTGTTCTCGCTGCTAGTCGCCCGAACCCTGACCCCGCTGATGGGCGCTTTCATGCTCAAGCAGAACCAGGGCAAGGAGCATAAGGACCCGTTCTGGATGGGGCCGTACCTGCATGCGCTGGAATGGTGCCTGGGCGACCGGGGCAAGACCGTTCCGGGCCAGCCGCCGGCCGATCCCCTGCGCCGCAAGCCGCCCTTCCTGAAGCGGGTGCGTTCACGGTTCTGCGATCACCGCCTGTGGGTGATGGGCATGGGGACGCTGTTCTTCATCGGCTCGCTGGGTCTGGCGGCGATGCTGCCGGGCGAGTTCATTCCGGTGGAAGACCAGTCGCGCTCGTCGCTGACGATCCAGCTGCCTCCGGGAACGACGCTGGACGAGACCGACGCGGCGGTGCAGCGGATCAACACCGAGCTGATGAAGCGGCCCGAAGTGCGGTCCGTCTATTCCTCGATCGGCTCGTCCACGGTCAGCTTCGGTCCGGGCGGCGGCGGTGGCGCGGGCGAGGTCCGCAAGGCCAGCCTGACGGTCAATCTGGTCCCCCGCGCGGACCGCAGCATCAGCCAGCAGCAGTTCGAACGCGACTTCGGTCCGGTGCTGCGCGACATCCCCGGCGCCCGCAGCCAGTTCGGTTCGTCCGGCGGCGGCGGCTCAGGCCTGATCGCCATCGCCCTCGTCAGCGATGAACCGACGGCGTTGGAGAAGGCCTCGGCCGACGTCGAGCGCCAGATGCGCGACATCCCCGGCGTGGCCAATGTGATCTCGTCCTCGGCCCTCGTACGGCCGGAAATCCTGATCACGCCCAAGGCCGACATCGCCGCCCTGCAGGGTGTATCGACGCAGGACATCAGCCAGGTGGCTCGCGTGGCCACCCTGGGCGACGCCGACCAGCTGCTGCCCAAGTTCAACCTGGGCGACCGTCAGGTGCCCATCCGGGTGATGCTGGCCGAAGACGCCCGCACCGACCTGTCCCTGCTGGAGAACCTGAAGGTGCCGACCGCATCGGGCGGGGTGGTGCCGCTGTCCGCCGTGGCCGACATCGGCTTCGGCGCCGGCCCGAACCAGATCGACCGTCTGGATCGCCGCCGCGTGGCCAACATCACCGCCGAGATCAGCGGCACGACCTTCAGTGAGGCCACCAAGGCCATCGATGAACTGCCGGCGATGAAGAACCTGCCGCAGGGCGTGCAACAACAGCTGACCGGCGACGCCGAGAGCAACGCCGAACTGGGGCTGGGCTTCGCCTTCGCCATGGTGACCGGGGTGCTGCTGATGTACGTGGTGCTGGTGCTGCTGTTCGGCAGTTTCTTCCACCCGATCACCATCCTGGCGGCCCTGCCGGTTTCGTTCGGGGGGGCCTTCTTCGCCCTGCTGATCACCGGCAAGTCGCTGTCGATGCCCGCCTTCATCGGCATCATCATGCTGACCGGGATCGCGGCCAAGAACTCCATCCTCCTGGTCGATTACGCGATCATGGCGATGAAGCAGGGCATGTCCAAGCGCGACGCCCTGATCGACGCGGCCCACAAGCGGGCCCGGCCGATCATCATGACCACCTTCGCCATGGGTCTGGGCATGCTGCCGATCGCCGCGGCGCTAGGAGAAGGCACCGCCTTCCGCTCGCCCATGGCCATCGCGGTCATCGGCGGCCTGATCACTTCGACCGCGCTGAGCCTGCTGTTCGTACCGGTGGTGTTCAGCCTGATCGACGGCGTGAAGACCCGGCTGGAGCGGCGCATGGCCAAGACCTTCCATACCCAGCGCGGCCACCACGACCATGAGGCGTCGGCGGCGGACTGATCCGCCGACGCCTCAGCGGCCGAGCGTGACCGGAGCCGGCGCTTTCGGATCGCGCACCGCAGCCAGGAAGGCGGCGGCGTTCGCATGGAACCGGCCCGTCCGTGACTGGCAGGCCGTCGCAGAGCACGCCGATCATGGCCGCCGCCGGTGTGGCGAGCCCGGCTCCCTCGCTCTTCGGCGAGAGGAGCGCTCACGGAAAGCAGCGCCAAGGCGCCCGGTATCTGGCTGGAGCGAAGTCTGAGCCCAGCCGGACTGCGTCCAACTCAACCCATTTCGCTCCGGCGTCCCCGATCTCCTTCACCCAAAACAAAACCGGCCGGGGTCGCCCCCGGCCGGTTCCACGATCCGCCTTTTGGCGAAGCGATCAGTACTTGAAGCGCAGGGTCATGCCGTAGGTGCGCGGCTGGCCCAGGAAGGCGTTGTAGGTCTGGGTGTCCAGAGCCTGGTTGTAGTAGGTGCCCGGGTGGCTGCCGGCGGCCTGGACCGTCGACTGGAAGGCGGTGCCTTGCAGCGGACCGTTGTAGCCGACCTGCAGGTACTCTTCGTCGGTGATGTTCTGGCCCCAGAGCTCCATCGTCCAGCGCTCGTCCTCGGAACCGATCGAGATGCGGCCGTTCACCGTGGTGAAGGCGTCCTGCATCTTGAAGGGCGAGAGGTCCGAACCGGTGTTGTATTCCGACATGTACTTGCCGGCGAGGCTGAAGCCGCCGCGCAGGCCGCTGCCCAGGTTGCGCTCGAAGTTGATCGACAGCGAGGCCGAGTACTCCGGGGCGAACGAGGGACGCGAGCCCGGCAGCAGCGAGGCGGCCGGGAAGTTGTTCGGATCCACCAGGTCGGCGGCGGTGAACACGCCGTACTCCGCGTCGGTGTAGGTCACGCCGCCCTGGAAGCTCAGGCCCTCGATGGGCGAGAACCAGACCATGTCGGCGTCGATGCCGCGCGAGGTCAGCTCCGGGATCGGCTCGACCGTGAAGCCCACGCCGTTGAAGGTGTTCAGCTGGAAGTTCTCGAACTTCTGGTCGAAGTAGGTGACGTTCAGCAGCAGGGTGCGGTCCAGCAGCGTCATCTTCACGCCGGCTTCGTAGCTGTCGACGTACTCGGACGGGAAGTACAGCGTCGACACCGGAGTGATGGTGCCGGTGCGGTGCACGCGGTCCAGGTTGAAGCCGAAGCTCTTATAGCCGCGAGCGTACGAGCCGTAGAACATGACCGAGTCGTTCAGGCGGTAGGACGCCTTGATCGTGCCGGTCAGTTCGCTGTCGTCCGCGTCCTCGGCGATCGTGCGGTTGTTGAACGCGCTGTTGGCGAACGGCAGGCAGAGAGCGCCCAGGATGCCGCCGACGTTGGCCGCACCGGCCGCGCCGGCGATGGCCGCCGCGTTCAGCTGGGCCGCCGTACAGGCGGCGCCGTTGCCGCCGACGTTCAGCTGGCGCGCGTCGAGGGACTTGTCATCCATCGTGTAGCGCAGGCCCAGCGTCAGATCGAACTGGTCGGTGACGTGCCAGGTGTTGTTCGTGAAGAGCGCGAACGAGGTCGATTCCTGGTCGTAGGTGTCGCGATAGCCCTGGCCGACGGTGAAGCCGGGGCCGCCGCCTCCGACCGCGCCGCCGGTGCCCAGGCATTCGCGCAGGCCGAAGGGCGGGGCCGGGTTGGTGGCGACCTGACCGGCACGGGTGAAGCAGGGGACGATGTTGGGGCTGATCGGGACGGCGCCGGCGGTGGCGGCGTTCAGGTTCGCGCTGAGCAGGTACGAGATGAACGGCGTGTAGTCGGAGCCGAAGTACCAGCTGTCGTTGCGGGTGATCTCTTCCTTGGTGGCGAAGAAGCCGACCAGCCAGTCGAGGCGGTCGGTCTGGCCGGCCAGGCGGAACTCCTGCGTCAGGTTCTTGACGCTGTAGCCGTTGTCGCCGTCCTGGTTGCGGTAGGCGATGTCCGCGCCGGTGTAGTCGATGTCCTGGCCCAGGGTGGTCGCCCATTCACGCCACGAGGTGACCGAGGTCAGGGTCGCGCCGCCGAACAGCGACGGCATGTCGAAGTTGGCTTCGAGCGAGACGCCCTTGTCTTCGATTTCCTGGCCGCTCGAACGGTTGGCGTAGGCCAGGCGCGAGAAGGGCAGAGGAGCGAAGCCGGGCGCGGGCGGACGGGCGCCCGAGCCGTTCGACAGCAGGTCGATGAAGGCCTGGGTCGGACCCGAACGGATCTGCACGCCGGTGCAGCAGTATTCGTCGCGCGAGGTGTAGTCGGCGATCAGGCGGAACGAGGTGTTGTCGTTCGGCAGCCACAGCAGCTGGCCGCGGACGGCGCCGAAGTCCTGGTTCTGGTCGTCGGTCTCCGGACGGGGGCCGTCGCCGATGTCCACGTCATAGAAGCCGTCGCGCACGCGGCGGGCGGCGTACAGGCGGAAGGCCAGGGTGTCGGTGATCGGGCCGGTGACCGAGCCCGAACCGCCCATCGCGCCGTAGTTGCCGACGGTCAGTTCGGCGTTGAAGCCCGGGGTGAAGGACGGGGCTTCGGTGATGATGTTGATGACGCCGGCCGAGGTGTTCTTGCCGAACAGGGTGCCTTGCGGACCCTTCAGGACCTCGATGCGGGCCAGTTCGCCCAGGTCGCCGAAGCCGACCGAGTTGCGCGAGCGATAGACGCCGTCGATCACGACGCCGACCGAGCTTTCCAGGCCGGGGTTGTCGCCGACGGTGCCGACGCCGCGGATACGGGCGGTGGTCGAGGCTTCCGACGACGTCGAGGTGACGGTCATGCCCGGCGTCAGGATCTGCAGGTCCTTGATGTCGCGGACGCCGGCGTTCTGCAGCGTTTCCGCCGGCAGGCTGGTGACCACGATCGGCACGTCCTGAAGGTTCTGCTCACGCTTCTGGGCGGTGACGATGATGTCGTCGATGGTCGTCGGGCCGTCCTGGCCCGCGCTCTGGGCCGACGCGGTCCCGGCGATGCCGAAGGCGCAGGCGCCCACGACAGCGGCCGAGACGGTGGTGCGAAGAAGGTTGGTAAGGCGCATGCAATGGCTCCCCGACATAGGCCCGACCCCGTGTTGTGACGGTGGTCGTGGCGTTTCCTGATCCCTTGGTCCGCGCCCTTATCGTGGAGCGCGAAACTCCAGTATCCGGGGTAACTCAGGCAGGACTCAGCGACAAGGAGCGCTGGTCGCCCAGATCGAATTTCGCCGGTGCGTGAAGGCTAACTGTGACGCAAAAGCGACAGAAAGCGATGACGTTACGTCAATATTCGCTCAACTAGTGTGAGTATCCGCGCCTGTTTCGGCCAATTTCTTGCGCCGCGAGGCTGCAATCCCAAGAACCACCGCTCCGGTGATCGCTGATAATATAGACCCGCCGAGCACCCCCAGCTTGACCTCAACCTGCTCTGGCGAGTCGATCGCGCCGGGGAAGGCCAGGATGCCGATGAACAGGCTCATGGTGAAACCGACGCCGCACAGCAGACTGACGCCGTAAAGCTCCAGCCAGGTCGCGCCGGTCGGACGCCGCCCAATACCGACGGCGGACGCCAGCACCGCGGCCCCGAAGACCCCGGCCTGCTTGCCGATGAACAGCCCCAGGGCGATCCCGAGCACCAGCGGAGCGAAGGCCTGCTCCAGCGACAGGCCGGCGAAGCTGACCCCCGCCTTGGCGAAGGCGAACAGCGGCAGGATCAGATAGGCCACATAGAAATGCAGGTCGTGCATGGCCTCCTGCAGCGGGCTCTGGCCGTCAGAGCGGCGATCCTTGACCGGCACGATGGCGGCGAAGGCCACGGCGGTCAGGGAGGTCGACAGGCCCGACTGCACGGTCAGGTACCAGATCAGGCCGAAGCCCAGCACCCAGAAGGGAGCCGGGATCTTCTTCCACTGCGCCACCACCGCCCCGACCAGAAGCAGCCCCGCGATCCACAGCAGGGGGCCGATCGCCACGCCCTTGGAGAACAGGATGGCGATCAGGGCGATGGCGCCCAGGTCGTCGGCGATGGCCAGGGTCAGCAGGAAGACCCGCAGGGAGGACGGCAGGTTGCGCGCCACCATGGCGAAGACGGCCAGGGCGAAGGCGATGTCGGTGGCCAGCGGAATGGGCCAGCCGCCATGCGGCCCGCCCAGCGTCGTCGAGAAGGCCAGATAGACCACGGCGGGGATGACCATGCCGCCCACCGCCGCCAGCACCGGCGTCGCCAGCTTGCGGGGATCGCTGAGCTCGCCGCGCAGGATCTCGTATTTGATCTCAAGCCCGACGACGAGGAAGAAGACCGCCATCAGGCCTTCCTTGATCCACTCCGAGATCGTCAGCTCCAGCATCACCGGCCCGAGCTGGACGACATGCTCGCTCTTCAGCCAGCTGAAGTAGTCGGCCGACCACGGCGAGTTGGCGACGATCAGGGCGGCGATGGCCGCAAGGCCCAGAACCGCGCCGGAGCCGGCCTCGGTCTTGAGGAATTCGAGGGTGAGTTTGCGCGCCATGGGGCCTCCGTTCGAACAAGGTCAGTGGCGCCAGGTTATCGACGGACGCCGGACCGGATTCGCAGGAGGCGCGCCGGCCTGACCCGGCGCCCCGGAGGGGGCGCGGGCCTGATCTCTGCGGCCACCATACGGCGACCGGCCGTCCGTTCAAGGCGAAGACGCACGGCCGGGCGGTTGCTTCGCGGGCGCGCAGACCGCATCTGGCGCGGATGCCCGTCTCTCCCGATTACCGCCCCGAGCCCCGCTTCTTCGATCTGGGAGACGAATACGGCGACGCCGTGCGGGCGGCGGAGTTTCCAAAGACCCTGCTGCGCTTCCGCAACGACCGGGCGGCGGCGACCGTGGGGTTGGAGACGCTCACGGACGCGGAATGGATCGCCCACTTCGGCCGGTTCGAGCCCCTGCCCGGCCAGCCCCAACCGATCGCGATGCGCTATCACGGGCACCAGTTCCGCACCTACAACCCCGACCTCGGCGACGGGCGCGGGTTCCTGGCGGGACAGTTGAGGGAGACCTCACGCGCTCAAGCAGCCAGCGACAGCGCCCTCCCAGGTCGACTTCTCGACCTGGGAACAAAAGGCTCCGGCACGACGCCTTGGTCACGGACGGCGGACGGGCGACTGACGCTGAAGGGCGGCGTGCGCGAGGTGCTGGCGGCCGAGATGCTGGAAGCCCAGGGCGTCCCGACCAGCCGGGCCTTCAGCCTGATCGAGACCGGCGAGGATCTTGAGCGCGGCGACGAACCCTCCCCCACCCGCTCGGCGGTGCTGGTGCGGCTGTCGCACAGCCACATCCGTTTCGGCACCTTCCAGCGCGCGGCCTATTTCGGGCGGCCCGACATGATCGAGGCCCTCGTCGAGCACGCCCGGTCGCTCTACCACCCGCACGTCGCGCAAGGCGATGTCCCGGGCTTCCTCGCCGCCGTGGTCGAGGCGTCGGCCCGGCTGACGGCGCGCTGGATCGCCGCCGGCTTCGTGCACGGGGTGCTGAACACCGACAATCTGAACGTCACGGGCGAGAGCTTCGACTACGGCCCCTGGCGCTTCCTGCCCTTCTACGAACCCGGCTTCACCGCCGCCTATTTCGACCAGACCGGCCTCTACGCCTTCGCCCGCCAGCCCGAGGCGGTGTTCTGGGCCCTGACCCAGCTGGGCGGGGCGCTGAAGCTGGCGGCCGACGCCGAAGCCCTGACCGAGGCGCTGAACGGGTTCGGCCCGGCCTACATCCGCCACCTGCGCGCCGCCTTCCTGGAACGGCTGGACGTGAAGAGCCTCGGCGAGGCCGCGGACCAGCGCCTGCTCGATTCTACCCTGGCCCTGCAGCGCGAGGGCGGCGAGGCGATCCGCTGGGAGCCCCTGTTCCACGACTGGTTCGGCGGCTTCGCCTCCTCGGCCCGGGCGCTCGCCGGTCCACGCGCGGCCCTGTACCAGACCAAGGCGTTCGCCGACTTCCGCTTCGCCCTGTTCGAGCATGAGCCGGACCGGCCCGAGCGGCTGGAGCATCCCGTCTTCGCGGCGGCGGAACCGGAGGAGATGCTGATCGACGAGGTCGAGGCGATCTGGGCCGCCATCGACGCCCACGACGACTGGTCGCCCCTGCACGACAAGCTGATCCGGATCGAGGCGACGCGGAGCGCCCGCGCCTGAATCTTACGAAAGTTTCATATCGTTTATCGACAATTTCCTTGATCGATA
>NZ_JAHFPF010000062.1 GCF_023259385.1 Brevundimonas sp.
CTTATCCTCGCCGCCTCGCCCGCCTTCGCCGGCGATCCGCGGGGGGGCGGCCACCAGCCCCGCCCGCCCGCGCCCTGCTGCCATGGCGGCGGCGGGGGGCCGCGTCCGCCGTCGCCCCCGCACGGCGGCGGCTGGAACTCCAACATCAATGTGAACGTCAACGCCTCGGCGCGGGCCGAGGCCTACGCTTCGGCCGGCGCCCGCGGCTATCTGAACGCCCGGACCTATGACATGGGCGGCCCCCGCGGCGGCTACGGCGGCGGCACGGTCTATGTCGGCGGCGGTTACGGCGGCGACGCGGGCGGCTACTACTCCGGCGGTCCGGCGGTTTATGACGAGCGCGTGCTGGAAGGCCGGGCCTGCCCCTCGGCGCCGTTCGGCTATGTGGTCACCGGCTTCGGTCGTGACGACATGCGCCCCTCGCGTTGCGGCTACCGCTATGACGACCGCTACGACCGGGGCGGCCGCTACGGCTACAGCGAGCGTCACGACCGGTACGACGGCTACTCCGAGAGCCGCTACGAGGTCCGCGAAAGCTACAGCGACTACGAGGCCTACGAAGAGGGCTACATCCGCGACGACGGCCGCCGCTACGAGGATCGGCGCGGCTGCGACTGCGACCGGGGGCCGGCGCCCTATCCGCCCGTCTATCTGCCGGAGCCGCCGCGCTACGAGCCGCCGCACCGGGTCGCTCCGCCGCCGCCGCGCGCTCACCGGCCCCAGCCGCCGCGCCGCCAGACGCCGCGGCAGGAATACCGCCAGGAACCCGGCGAGCGGGGCTGATCTCTAAAGGGCGACGCCGTTGATCGATTCGGCGATGGACGAGGCCGCCAGCAGCGGATTGTCAGTCCCCACCACCGGGCGGGCCACCACCAGATGGGTCGCTCCGGCCTCCAGCGCCGCGCGCGGCGTGGCCACGCGCTGCTGATCGCCCCTGTCAGCGCCCTCGGGACGGACGCCCGGCGTGACGATCAGGAAGTCGGGACGACCGGCGGCGACGGCGATCTCGCGCACCCGGGCGGCTTCCAGCGGGCTGGAGACGACGCCGTCGACGCCGCAGTCCAGCGCCTGACGCACCCGCCGCTCGACCAGGGCGGCCGCGTCGAAGCCGTAGCCGATCTCGGCCAGGTCGGCGTCCGACAGGCTGGTCATGACCGTGACGGCCAGCAGCTTGGTCCCTGATCCGGCGGCGTCGCGGCCCTTGACCGCGCCCTTCATGACCTGAGGTTCGGCGTGGACGGTCAGCAGGTCGCAGCCGCCCTCGGCGACGGCGCGGGCCGCGCCCTCCACCTGGGCGCCGATGTCATGCAATTTCCAATCCTGGAAGACCATCTTTCCGGCGGTCCTCAGCTCATGGGCGAAGGCCACGCCGCCCGGGCGGGCCAGCAGGGTCAGGCCGATCTTGTAGGCGGTGATCGTCGCGCCCAGCCGCTCGACCATGGCGCGGGCGGCGTCCAGCGAGGGCAGGTCCAGGCCGACGATCAGGCGCGGGTCGCTGAGCACAGGCGTCATGGGTCGATCTCCTTTGCCGCCGGGGGTGGACGCGCGGACGTGCGTCGGCCCTTATGGCGGTTGGGTGAATTGGGGGCGAGGTCAGGTCATGGACGCGGTCGAACTGGGGGTCAACCTGTTCGTGACGCTGTTCGCGCTGCTGGATCCGGTGGGAAACCTGCCGATCTTCGCGGCGGCGACAGCGGGCGCGACGCTGCGCCAGCGAGTGTCGGTCTCGTTCCTGATCTGCGTGTTCGCCGCGCTCTTCCTGGGGTTCTTCTTCTTCACCGGCCTGGGCCTGCTGCAGTTCTTCGGCATCTCGCTGGCGGCCTTCCGCATCGCGGGCGGCATCCTGTTGCTGCTGCTGGGCCTCGACATGGCGCGCGAGGACTTCCTCGCCACCTTCGCCGACAAGGACGCGGCCAATGACCTGAAGGACGTGCGCGGTTACGCCAAGCGGCGCTTCCAGCGGCTGGTCGTGCCCTTCGCGATTCCGCTGATGATCGGGCCCGGCGCGATCTCGGCCATCATCATCCAGGCGGGCGAAGCCACGAAGATCGGCCCGGCCGGCACGGCCGCCTCACTGGCCGCGATCACCGGCGCCTGCGTGGTCTCGTTCATCTGCTTCGCCCTGACCGGCCCGATCAGCCGGATCCTCGGCGAGGTCGGCCTGGCCATCGTGGTGCGGGTGCTGGGCCTGATCCTGTGCGCCCTGGCGATCCAGTTCATCCTGATGGGGCTGGGCGAGGCGTTGCCGGGCATCATCAGCACCGGCGTGACCATCCCCTATCCCTCCGGCGGGCACTGAGATGGACGGATCGTCGGGGGTCCGGGTGTTCCAGGGGCCGGAGTCGCAAAGGCTGGACGCCTTCGTCGATGCGGCCTTCGCCTTCGCGGTCTCCCTGCTGATCATCGGCGGGACCGAACCGCTGCGGTCCTTCACTGATCTGGCCACGGCGCTGGCCCGCATTCCAGCCTTCATCTTCGGCTTCGCCCTGATCGCCCTGTTCTGGACGGCGCACCGGACGTGGTCGACCCTGACGCCGGTGCGCACAGGCTGGACCACCCTCCTCAGCCTCGCGGTGGTGTTCGCGGTGCTGGTCTTTGTCTTCCCGCTGCGCCTGCTGGCCGAGACGGCGACGCACTATGTCTCGGGCGGCGTGCTGCCGGGCGGGCGGCTGATGTCGGGCCTGGCCGACCTGCGCTGGACCTATGTGATCTACGGCGTGGCCTTCGCCGTGCTGTCTGGGCTGAACGCCGGCCTGTTCGCGCACGCCGCGAGAGCCCTGCGCAGCGGGGACGCCGCCACGCACCGCAAGGGCGTGCAGTGGGCGAGGACCTGGACCATTTCGGCCGCGACCGGGCTGATCTCGGCCCTGATCGCGGCGACGCCCCTTCTGAAGGTCGCGCCCTGGCTGCCGGGCGTGGCCTACAACCTCATCCCCGTGGGGGTGGTCGCCGTGACCTGGCGGAATCGTCGAGGCTAGACCATTTTTGCTTCAGGTCGGATCGACCTGAATCCAAAAAATGGTCCAGCATCAAACTGGAGCGAAATCTGAGCCGAGCCGGACTTCGTCTAACTCAACCGATTTCGCTCTAGAGGCTGAGCGCGGTGCGGATGTCGCGCCAGTCGATGTATTTGAAGTTCTGGTTTCCGACGTCGTTCACGTCGTCCTGCACCACGACCACGCCCTCGGGGAAGCGGTCGCCGACCCGGCCGCCCAGGGCGTCCAGGCCGTCGGTGCCGGTCACGCCGTCGATCGCGCCGTTCGCGACCACGAAACGCCCCTTGTACTCGGGCGCGGCGCCGTCGATGCGCCAGACCGGGAAGGTCGAGTCGCCCTGGCTGGAGCCGATCAGGTAGCGGGCCGCGCCGTCGGCGATGATCGTCAGGCCTTCCGCATCGGCGACCAGCACGCCCGGAGCGATCGCCTGCACCAGGGTCCGGGTCGCGCCCGAGGCCGGGTCCAGGCCGTAGCGCCAGACCCCGACGTTCTCTTCCGCGATATACAGGGCGTCCGTGGCCTCGTCGGCGGCGCAACCTTCCGAAATGCTGCCGATCTCGGCGCGGCGGACCAGGCGGGCGGACGGCTGACCGTCGGCCGCGACGGTCAGCACGAACTGGCGCAGCTCGCCCTCATGGCCGACCAGGATGGCGTGCAGCTCGGCGCCGCGACGGGCGAAGCAGAAGCCGTAGGGCTCGACCACGTCGGTGGCGACATTGCCCCAGTGACGGACGCCGTTGTCGCCGGTCGCCGCCGGGTCGAACAGATACAGGGCGATGCCGGTCTTGCCCGGGGTGCGGTCGCTGGCGCCGAACACCACCTGCGGGCGGCCGCCGACGCTCAGACCTTCGGCCACGTCGACATTGTTCAGCAGGCCTTCCGGCAGGAACTGCAGGATCGCGCCGTCCAGGCCGTAGATGTACAGGCCGGCCTTCTTGTCGGTGCCGGCGACGAAACCGTCCACGACGGCGCCCTTGATATGGACCGGCGTGGCCGAGGCCCAGACCGCGGGATCATCGGCGGCGTCCTGACCGGGCAGGCCCACCGGCGGGGTTTCCAGCACGGCGTGAACCGGCGCGCCCTGGCCGACGACGCCTTCGCCCTCGCCCTGGTAGTCAACTTCACGGGTCGCGCAGGCGGCCAGAAGGGCCGCGGCGGCCACGGTGACGATCAGGGTCCGGACAGTCATTGGATACGCCCCTCCAAAGGCTTGAACGGCCGCGCCAGACCACGCGCCGTGGTGGAGGGTCAAGCAACGCACGATGACGGTCCCGCGTCACCTTCGTGACGAACGATCAGCCTTGGGACAAATCGTCACGACGGCGTCGGCAAATCGCCAAGCCTCGTTCGCGAAACCGTCGCGCCCGCGTCGCCGGTGCGGCCTAGCTGGCGCTTCCAGAGCTGGCGGCCGGGGGGTCGACCGGACGCATCGGGATGCTTCAAATGAAAATCGGACTTCTGCTCGGCGCCGCCGTCGCGCCGCTCGCCTTCGCCCTGGCCAGCCCGGTTCTGGCCCAAGACGCTCCGACCGGTCCGACGACCGCCCTCGACGAAGTCATCGTCACCGGCGAGCCGGTGATGCGCAACCGCACCGATGACGTGGTTCCGACCCTGTCCTACGACCTTGAGTATTTCCAGCGCTTCGAGCCGCTGACCGTCGGCGACGCCCTGAAGCGCGTGCCCTCGGTGACCTTCCTGTCGGACATCCTCGAGGCCGACGGCGTGCGCCTGCGCGGCCTGGATCCCGGCTACACCCAAATCCTGATCAACGGCGAGCAAGTACCCGGCGCCGGCGTCGACCGGTCCTTCTTCGTCGACCGCATCCCCGCCGAACTGATCGAGCGGGTCGAGGTCGTGCGTTCGTCGTCGGCGAACCGTTCCGGCGACGCCGTCTCGGGCGCCATCAACATCGTGCTGCGTGACGCTCTCGCCCTGGACGGCGGCTACATCCGCGCCGGCGCCATCATGTTCCCGGACGATGAGATCGGCGGCACCTTCGGCGCCGTCTGGGGCGGTCAGGTCGGACCGGGCCGCCTGCTGGTCGGCGGCAGCCTCCAGGACCGCCGCAACCCGAAGAACAAGTACAGCCAACGCTTCAACCAGCCGGGCGGCACGCTGCTGAACACCGAGGTCCAGACCGACGTCCGCAGCGGCACCGACTACTCCTTCAACGCGGCCTATGAGGTCGAGGTCGGCGGCGGCACGCTGGACCTGTCGGGCGTCTTCGTCCGCACCGAGCGCCTGCAGGACGAGGACTCGCTTGAGTACCAGTTCGGCCTCGAGAACAACGCCAACCTGCTGACGGTCAACGATAACGACGTCGACATCGAGACCGACAATCTGAGCCTGCGCGCCCGCTACGAGCGCGAGATGTTCGGCGGCGAGACCCGCTTCAAGCTGGGCTACGCCAGCTTCAACGACGAGCAGATGGAATTCGAGAACGAGTCCGAATACCTGCGCGACGCCAACCCGTTCCCTGAAGAGGATCGCTTCACGGCCGATCTGGAATACCGCGACCTCCAGGACGAAGAAGTTTCGGCGGCGATCGAACACACCCGCGAGCTCGGCAACGGCGTCGAGCTGGAGTTCGGCCTCCAGGGCGTCCAGAAGGATCGCGATTCGAACACCCGCACGGCGACCCGCGTCCGCTTCACCATCCCGAACGCCCCGGCGCCGCGCCCGGTCCAGCCGCCGTTCGTCTTCACCGACGGCGCGTACGCCATCGAAGAGACCCGGATCGACCCCTACGTCATGTTCTCGGGCGAGAGCGGCGCGCTGAAGTGGGAGGCCGGTCTGCGTTACGAGACGACCGACACCACCATCGCCAGCATCGAGAACGACTATGCCGAGCTGCTGCCCTCGGCCAGCCTGCGCTACCGCCTGTCGGACACCGATCGCCTGACCCTGTCGGTGGCGCGCACCGTCCGCCGTCCCGACTTCGACGATCTGGCTCCCGTCACGCTCGAGGAAGAGCGCGGCGACAACGATTTCCGCGGCAATCCCTACCTCAAGCCCGAACTGGCCTGGGGTATCGATGCGGGCTTCGAGCGTCGTCTGGGCCGTCGCGGCGTCGTCGGGATCAACGTCTTCTACCGGGACATCACGGACCTGATCGAGGACGTCAATACGGGTGAAGCGGGCAGCGGCGACAACCCCGCCACGCCCACCGTCATCGAAGCGTTCATCGAGTCCATCGACAACGTCGGCGACGGTCAGGTCTATGGCGTCGAGTTCGACCTCTCCACGCCGCTGGACTTCATCGGCATGGAGAACACCGGGGTGTTCCTGAACGCCTCGTGGCTGGACAGCAAGGTCGAGGACGGCCTCGGCGAGCGCCGCTTCAACGACCAGTCGGACTATGTGGTGAACGTCGGCTTCACCCACGACATCCCGACCTGGGGCGCGGCCTTCGGCGCCACCTACCGCAAGCAGGGCGACGCCTTCGGCCGGGTCTATGCCGAGGAGGTCAAGACCTCCTACGGCGCCGACCTGGAGGTCTTCCTCGAGAAGCGCGTGTTCGCCAACACCGTCGTCCGCCTGACCGGTTCGAACCTGCTGGACAGCTCCAAGGACGAGGTGTTCGACAAGTTCGGCGACCGGGCGGACCAGATCAGCCGCAGCTACGACGAGTACGAGCTGGAGAGCGAAAGCGCCGGCCCGGTCTACCAGCTGGTCATGCGCGTCGCCTTCTGACGCCTGTCCAGAGACGAGACAGAAGGGGCCGGGCGGCGACGCCCGGCCCTTTTCTGATTCTCCGCTCCAATGGTTAACGGCCAGGCTGGACCGTTTCGGAATCAAGGGTTAGGTCGCCTTGGGGGCGAAAGGCGGTCGTTGCGGTTCGCCGTTTGCAAGGCATCTCCCGAACGGGCGCGCGCCGCGCCAGAACGGGACAGTCAGGTCGAATGTTTCTCGAAGGCCAGATCAACTGGATGTGGGTGCTGGGCGCCGTCGCCGTCGTCGGCTGGCTCGTCGGGCTGATCGCGCTGTGGTTCGCGCTGACCAACCGGTCGCGCCACGTCGACGCCTCAGGCCAGCTGGATCTGGTCCAGCGCGTGGCCGAGGATTCGCAAAAGCGCCTGTTCGAGACCCTGAACGCCATCCCTGTGGCGCTGGTCGAGACCGACAAACAGGGCAAATTCGTCTTCGCCAACCGCGCCGCCCATCAGCTGCTGGGCCGTCGCGACGCCGAGCTGATCGGCCTGCGCTTCCATTCCGCCACCTGGGGCATCACCTTCCCCGACGGGCGTCCGGTGCCGCCGGACCTGCTGCCCAGCGCCCGCGCCCTGCGCGGCCAGACCGTCAAGGGCTTCCACCACCTGATCTCCAACCCCGCCACCCGCAAGAAGATGCTGGTCTCGGTCACGGCCATGCCGATCGAGAATGAGCTGGGTCAGATCACCGGCTCGACCGCCGCCATCGTCGAGACCGAAGGCCTGCAGACGCCCGAGGTCATCGCGCCGGAGCCCGTGCAGATCGTCGGCGACGACCTGACCCGCCGGGTGTTCGACGCCGCCTCCAGCGCCTTGGTGGTGGTCGCCGCCAACGGCCTGGTGCGCGAGGCCAATCGCACGGCCCTGCTGGTGCTGGGCCGCGACGCCGTCGAGGGCGATTTCGCAGACGCCTTCCTGGCCGAGGATGAGCGCGTCGAGGGCCGTCAGGCCCTGCGCGCGGCCCTATCCGCCCCGGCGGGCGAGGCAGAGGCCTTCGTCTCGCGCACCGGCGCGCCGGAAGGCATCCGCTGGTCCATGCTGCCCCTGACCGACGCCGAGGGCCGGGTCGACGCCCTGCTGCTGGCCGGCGAACGCGCCGATCCCGTGGTGGAAGAGACGCCGGTCGAGGCCGTCGAGGAGCCTCCGGTCGAGACCATCGCCTTCGCCCCGGCGCCCGAGCCCGAGGCGCCGGAAATCTCCGAGGAGGCCCGGGCCTTGCGCGAGGAGGCCGAGACCGCCCGCCGTCAGGCCGAGGAGGCTCTCGCCGCCGCCGCCGCCGCGCGCCAGGAGGCCGATGCAGCCCGCGCCGCCGCTCATCAGGCGCGAGAAGAGGCCGAGCTCGAACTGCAGGGCGGACGCCGTATGGAAAGCGTCGGCCGCCTGACCGGTGGTCTGGCCCATGACTTCAACGCCCTGCTGGGCGTCATGACCGGCGCGCTGGACATGATGCTGCGCCAGGCCGACGACCCTGCGCGCGTGCGCCGTCTGGGCCAGGCCGCCCTGGCCGCCGGCCAGCGCGGCGAACAGCTGACGCGGCGCCTGACCGCCTTCTCGCAGGGCGACGACGCCCCCGTGTTCCAGACGCTGGACGCCGGCGTCCTGCTGCGCGGCATGGAAGCCCGGCTGCGCGCCATGGCCGGTCCGGAGATCGACCTGATGATCGAGGGGCCGTCAGACGTTGCCCCGGCCCGGCTGGACCCCGTCGCCTTCGAGGGCGCGGTTCGCGCCCTGACCCAGAACGCCGTCGAGGCGGTGGGCTCCAAGGGCTCCGTCGCCGTGCGGCTGGAAGCCCTGATGGAGGGCGGCCTGCGGCTTAGCGTGCGCGACACCGGCCCCGGAATGGATCGTGAAATGGCCGCCCGCGCGGTCGAGCCCTTCTTCACCACCCGTGACGGCGCGGCCGGTCTGGGCCTGTCCCAGGCCTATGCCTTCGCGCGCCAGTCGGGCGGGGTGTTGTCGATCGACGAAGCGCCCGGGGGCGGGGCCGAGGTGTCCATCACCCTGCCGCAGCCCTTGGAGGAGGCGGAACTTCAGCGCGCCTGACCCCGCTATCGACGTTCTCCGTCCCGGGTGTAGGGTGGTTAACGACGAAGACGGAGCCCGGTCATGAAGTTTGCGCGCATCCTCATCGCGGTGGTCATCCTCGCCTATGCGGGTTGGCTGGCGTGGCCTCTTCTGTCGCCGATCATCGGCGGCGCGACCCCGGACATGGGCGCGATGCGCGCCGAGGCCGACGCCCTGACCGGCGGCGACCTGTTCGGCTTCATTCCCGGCTGGGCGTTGTGGGCCGGGGCCATCGTTCTGTATCTCATCGCCGCCCTGATGCTGGGGTCCGGCAACACCAAGGCCTCGGTGGCCTACTTCCTGGGCTTCATCGCCGACGCCGTGCTGCGGCTGGCCATGGACAGCGGCGGTCCGGACGCCAGTGCGCGCTCGGCGGGGCCGACGGCCATGGCGGCGGACAGCGGCCTGCCGGTCGATCCGGTCTGGCTGGTGCTGGGCGGCCTGTTCCTGCTGGGCGTGCTGGTGGTCATCCTCGCCCGCCGCCAGCGCAAGCGCCGCGTCGCCGGTCAGCTGGCCTTCTAGCGCCAGGGTATCGCCCCCATATACTGACGCGGCGGTTGACCCTCGCGGGGGCGGCGCTAGGTTCCGCGCGCCTTCCCGCGCCCAGACAAGCATCAGAGAGACCCCATGGCCGAAGCCGCATCCTATGACGTCGTCATCATCGGGGGCGGTCCCGGCGGCTACAACGCCGCCATCCGCGCCGGCCAGCTGGGTCTGAAGGTCGCCTGCATCGAGATGCGCGAGACGCTGGGCGGCACCTGCCTGAACGTCGGCTGCATGCCGTCCAAGGCGCTGCTGCACGCTTCCGAGCTGTTCGAGGTCGCGGGCAAGGAGTTCTCCACGCTCGGCATCGATGTCGGAACGCCCAAGGTCAACCTGCCGCAGATGATGAAGCAGAAGGCCGACAGCGTCGGCGCCCTGACCAAGGGCATCGAATTCCTGTTCAAGAAGAACAAGGCCGACTGGATCAAGGGCAAGGGCAAGATCACCGGTCCGGGCACGGTCGAGGTGACCGCCGCCGACGGGACCGTCACGACCCTGACCGCCAAGGACATCGTCGTCGCCACGGGCTCCGAGCCCACGCCGCTGCCGGGCGTGGACTTCGTCGAGGGCAAGGTCATCGATTCCACCGGCGCCCTGTCGTTGCCGGCCGTTCCGAAACACCTGATCGTGGTCGGCGCCGGCGTCATCGGCCTTGAGCTCGGTTCGGTCTGGCGCCGTCTGGGCGCCGAGGTCACCGTGGTCGAGTTCCTCGACAAGGTCGGCGCCGGCATGGACGCCGAGGTCGCCACCGCCTTCCAGCGCGGCCTGACCAAACAGGGCATGACCTTCAAGATGGGGACCAAGGTCACCTCGGCGAAGACGGCCAAGGACGGCGTCGTCCTGACGCTGGAGCCCGCCGCCGGCGGAACCGCCGAGACCCTGACGGGCGACGTGGTTCTGGTCGCCATCGGTCGTCGTCCCTACACCGCCGGTCTGGGCCTGGAGACGGTCGGCATCGAGACCGACAAGCGCGGTTTCCTCAACAACGACCACCTGAAGACCGGCAAGGACGGGATCTGGGTCATCGGCGACGTGACCCACGGCCCGATGCTGGCGCACAAGGCGGAAGAAGAGGCCGTCGCCGTGATCGAATACATCGCCGGCAAGGCGGGGCACGTCGACTACGACCTGGTCCCCAGCGTCATCTACACCAGCCCCGAAGTGGCCTGGGTCGGAAAGACCGAGGAGCAGCTCAAGGCCGCGGGCGTCGATTTCAAGAAGGGCAAATTCCCCTTCACCGCCAACAGCCGCGCCAAGATCAACCACGAGACCGAGGGCTTCGTGAAGGTGCTGGCCGATGCGAAGACCGACAAGGTGCTCGGCGTGCACATCTTCGGCCCGCAGGCGGGAGAGCTAATCGGCGAGGCTTGCATCGCCATGGCCTTCGGCGCCGCCTCGGAAGACATCGCCCGCACCTGCCACGCCCACCCGACCCGGTCGGAAGCGGTCAAACAGGCCGCCATGGGCGTCGACAACTGGACCATGCAGGCCTGACGCTCCAGCGCCCCGGGGCCGGCGCGAGCCGACCTTGGGGCCGTCGACCGATTTCGCCCTAGAGCAGCAACTCGTCCTCGATGGTGCGTGTCGTCCGACGACGCAGGCCCTCGAAGTTCACGGTGTTCGCGGTGAAGTCCAGGGTGACCTGGCGGAACCGGCCCAGCAGGTCGGCGCCGATCAGCAGGGCCGGGCGGTCCGCCAGCTGCAGCGTCTCGAAACAGTGCAGGTCGGCGAACAGCAGCGGCGTCGTGCCGAGGCGCGAGCGGCCCAGTCGGATCTGATCCACCCTGGCGAGGTCGGCGGACAAGGTCTGGCCCGTCACGCCGTAGAGGGGCACCGGACGGGACAGGGCGGCGCCGTCGGGACGACGCGCGGCGACCGCCCGGCGTAGCGCATTGTTGCCGATCGAATATTGCGCGCCGCTGTCGACGAAGGCGGCGGTCGGCAGGCCTTCGACCAAGGTCTCGGTCAGGATCAACTGACCGAACCGGCCGCGCACCGAGTGAATCCCGGCCTGCCGGATGCGGGAGCCGGTCGACATCTGCTCGCCGCCCATCAACACGCGTATGCCGCGCGCGCTCATGAAGACGGACTGATGCTCGATGTTGAAGGCGAGCCGGAACCGGCCCAGCACATCGAGGCCCAGCAGGCCGTCGGCGCCCAGCTGTTCGCGCGGAATGACGGGGCATCGCAGGTTTCGGAAGCCGAGCCCGCTCAGCGTGAGGCGATCCACCTGAACGCTGTCGGTCCGGGCCGCCGCGGTGATGCCGTGCACCATCAGCGGCTCGCGGGCCGGCAGCGCCAGCCGCGCGGCGACGGTGTCGGCGACCGCGGTCGATCCGGCGCCGGTGTCGATCACGAAGCTCAAGGGGCCCTGGCCGTTGATCGTCACCTCGGCGGCGATCCGCGTGAACAGATTGGCCTGCACCGAGATGGGCGACGGAGCGTCGGCGGGCGGTTGCTGAGTCCGGTCCTGGGTTCGGGCGAAGGCGGCGGGGCCGGCCGTCGCCCCGGCGACGCCCGCCGCGCCCAGAGCGATCAGCAGATCGCGGCGCGGGAGAATCGGCGTGGGATATGAGGTCAGCGGCGTTTCCCCTTATCTTTTTTATTTTCCCGCACTCTAGGCGCCGTTCGCGCGCCGTGGCGAGTCCGTGTTCTCTCAAGCCTTGGGGTGGGCCGCCGCATAGGCGTCGAGCAGGCGGGCGGCGTCGACGGCGGTGTACTTCTGGGTCGTCGACAGACTGGCGTGGCCCAGCAGTTGCTGGATCGAACGCAGGTCGGCTCCGGCGCCCAGCAGATGGGTCGCGAAGCTGTGGCGCAGCGCATGGGGCGTGACGCTGGCGGGCAGGCCCAGGCGGCCGCGCAGACGCTGCATCGCCGCCTGAACCTGACGCGGTCCCAAAGGTCCGCCGCGACGGGCGCGGAACAGGGCGTCCGACGGCTCCAGCGGCCAGGGCAGCAGGGCCAGATAGGCGTCCACCGCGGCGCGCACGGCGGGCAGCACCGGCGCCATCCGGGTCTTGTCGCCCTTGCCCGTGATCCTGAGGGTTTCGGGCAGGGGAACGTCGGCCCGGATCAGGGACAGGCCCTCCGAAATCCGCAGCCCGCAACCGTACAGCAGGGTCAGCACGGCCCGGTCCCGGGCGGCCTCCCACGGCTCGGCGTCCGGATCGGCCTGCGTTTCCTCCAGCAGGCCGCGCGCCTGATCCTCGGTGACAGGCCGGGGCAAGGTGGGCTTCAGGCGGGGGCCGCGCACCAGGGCCAGCTGCGGCGCGGGCGTATCCAGCCGCCGGTCGAGGAAGCTGTGGAAGGCGCGGATGGCCGACAGGGTCTGGCTGATCGACCGGGCGTTCAGGGGATGATCGCCGGATCGGCGCTCGGCCAGATGGGCGCGAACTTCCGCCGCCGTGATCGCTCCCAGGTCCGCCAATCCCTGCGGTTCGCCCCGATGGCGTTCCAGGAAGGCCAGATAGAGCCGCCCGATATGGCCGTAGGCTTCCAGCGTCCGGGGCGACAGCCGCCGCTCATGGGCCAGATGCTCCAGCCAGGCGGACAGGGCTTCGGAGGCGGTCAGCTGAGAATGGGCCATCGTTCGGCCGTGCGTTCGACCACCCGGGCGATAAAGGCCACCAGTTCGCAGCCCATATTGGGGGTGAAGCCGTCCTCTTCCGGCGAGCCGAAGGCGCACATGGCGTGACGGCCCGGCGTCTCGGACCCCGGGAATTGCGGGGCCATGCGGATCAGGGCGACCGACCGGACCTCGTCCTCGGCCGCGCTGAACAGGCCCAGGCCGTCGAAATTCGGGCCCAGCCAGGTCAGGCCGTGGTCGCCGAGCAGGGCGTCGACGCCGCCGACCTCCAGCGCCTTCCAGCCGAACGGCACGCCGCCGGGCTTCTCCATGGCGATGGCCGCGCCGGCCAGGCCGAAACGCCCTTGCGCCACCGCGTCGAGGCGGCGGGCGAGATCGGAGGGATTGCGCGCCTCCATCAGGTCCAGCGCCGCGACATGGGTCTGGGTCTGGGCGGCGAAATTGGCGCGGGCCACAGCCTCGATGCGCTTGCGCGCGTCCGCCTCGCGCTCGGCGGCCTCTTCCAGCTTCGTCAGGGCGGCGCGGCCGAACTCGACCACATTGCGCCCATGCGGCTTCAAGCCGATCTCCTCCAGCAGGGACCGGTCGTCCAGCAGGGTCTGGGGATGGGCCTGCAGCCAGGCGCGGATGTCCGGCCAGTGCGGCTCTTCAGGCTTCGCAGAGAGGTCGGGTGAAACGCTCACAAACCTCTCCTCGAGGCGGTACTTAGAGAATGGAGCGTTCTGGGAGTTGTCGATCCCTACAGGATCGACTGGCCGGTCTTGCCCCAGTCCGCCAGGAAGGCATCAAGCCCCTTGTCGGTTAACGGGTGTTTGACCAGCGCCTTGAAAGTGTCCGCCGGCAGGGTCGCGGCGTCGGCGCCGGCGAGCGCGGCGGCCGAGACGTGGTTCGGATTGCGCAGCGACGCGGCCAGGATTTCGGTTTCGAAGCCGTGGATGTCGTACAGGGTGCGGATCTCTTCCAGCAGCGCGATGCCGTCGGCGCCGTGGTCTTCCAGACGGCCGACGAAGGGCGAGATGAAGGTCGCGCCGGCCTTGGCGGCCAGCATGGCCTGGGCGGCCGAGAAGCACAGGGTGACGTTGGTCTTGACGCCCTTGTCCGAGAAGGCCCGCGCGGCGCGCAGCCCGTCCCACGTCAGCGGCAGCTTCACCACCACGTTCGGGGCGATGGCGGCCAGCTTGTCGCCTTCCTTGACCATGGTCTCGAAATCGGTCGCCACGGCCTCGGCGGAGATCGGCCCCTCGACCAGGGCGCAGATTTCAGCGATGACCTCCGCGATGTTGCGCCCGGACTTTGCAATCAGCGTGGCATTGGTGGTCACGCCGTCCACCATTCCGGTGGGGACCATGTCCTTGATGACGGCGACGTCGGCGGTGTCGAGGAAGAGTTTCATGGGCGGGCTTTTAGCGGAGAGGGGAGCGCGGTGAAAGTCGCATCCGTCCTGATTCCGCTGCCGGTGCCCGAGGCCTTCGACTACGAGATCCCCGACGGCGTCGAGGTGGCGCGGGGCGATCAGGTGGCCGTGCCGCTGGGGCCGCGCCTGATCCGGGGCGTCGTGTCGGAAGCGCGAGAGACCACGGGGACCAATCGTCGGCTCAAGGCCATCGATCATGTTCTGGACGAGCCGCGCCTGCCCGAGCGCACCGTGGACTTCGTCGAATGGGCGGCGCGCTGGACTCTGAGCGCGCCCGGCGAGATGGCCTCGGCGGCCCTGAAGGGCCTGCGCGCGCCGCGGCCCCGGCCCGAGCGCCGGGTGCGCCGGGTC
>NZ_JAHFPF010000309.1:0-3240 GCF_023259385.1 Brevundimonas sp.
TGATCCTGAGGACGCCCAAGAGCCTGCTGCGTCACAAGAAGGCGGTCTCGTCGATGAAGGATCTGGCGGAGGGTTCGTCCTTCCACCGCGTCCTGCACGACGACGCCCAGACCCGCCCCGACGTCGCCGGGATCAAGATCAAGGCCGACAAGGCGATCCGCCGCGTCATCCTGTGTTCGGGCAAGGTCTATTACGACCTGCTGGACGCCCGCGAGAAGAAGGCCAAGGACGGCCAGGCGGTGGACGACGTCTATATCCTGCGCCTGGAGCAGTTCTATCCGTGGCCGATCCAGTCCCTGCGCAAGGAACTGGCCCGCTTCCCGAAGGCGGAAGTGGTCTGGTGCCAGGAAGAGCCAAAGAACATGGGCGGCTGGACGTTCGTCGATCCGTGGCTGGAGCTGACGCTCGACAAGCTGGACGTCGCCCTCCAAGCGCGCCCGCTACGTCGGCCGTCCCGGTTCCGCCTCGACGGCGGCCGGCCTGATGAGCCGCCACCTGAAGGAACTCGAGACCTTCACCAACGAAGCCTTCGCCTGATACACCTCACCGAATACTCCCAAAGAGACAGCTGGACCCGACATGGCCGACATCCTGACCCCCGCCCTCGGTGAATCCGTCACCGAGGCCACCATCGCGAAATGGACCAAGAAGGTCGGCGACGCGGTCAAGAAGGACGAACTGCTCGTCGAACTGGAGACCGACAAGGTCTCGCTGGAAGTGGTGGCGCCGGCCGACGGCGTCCTGGGCGCCATCAACGCCGCCGAGGGCGACACCGTCGTGCCGGGCACGGTCCTGGGTTCGGTGACCGAAGGCGGCGCGGCCGCCGCTGCGGCTCCGGCCTCGGCCCCAGCCAAGGCCGCCAAGGCCGAGGCCAAGGCGGCGCCCGCCGCCGCTGCGTCCAGCATCGACATCACCGTGCCGGTGATGGGCGAAAGCGTCGCCGAGGGCTCTATGGGCAAGTGGCTCAAGAAGAGCGGCGACGCCGTCAAGAAGGACGAACTGCTGGTCGAGATCGAGACCGACAAGGTCGCGGTCGAGGTTTCGGCGCCGGCTGACGGCGTGCTGACCATCGCCGCCGACGAGGGCGCGACCGTCACCCCCGGCCAGAAGATCGGTTCGGTTTCGGGTTCGGGCGCAGCCGCTTCGGCTCCGGCCGCCGCTGCCCCGGCGCCTGCCGCCGCTCCGGCCAACACCGGCTCGGCCCAGGTCTCGGGCGGCAAGAACGACACCCTGTCGCCGGCCGTCCAGCGCGTCGTCGCCGAAAACAATCTGGATCCGAAGGCCATCGCCGCCACGGGGCCCAAGGGCAATATCACCAAGGCTGACGCCATCGCCGCCATCGGTCAGGCCGCCCCGGCTCCGGCCGCCGCCGCCGCCGCGCCTTCGGCCCCGCGCGCCGTCGGCCCGCGCGAAGAGCGGGTGAAGATGACGCGCCTGCGTCAGACCATCGCCCGTCGCCTGAAGGAATCGCAGAACACGGCCGCCCAGCTGACCACCTTCAACGAGGTGGACATGACCAATGTCATGGCCCTGCGCGCCCAGTACAAAGAGGTGTTCGAGAAGCGCCACGGCGTGAAGCTGGGCTTCATGTCCTTCTTCACCAAGGCCGTGGTTGCGGCCCTGCACGAGATTCCGGCCGTCAACGCCGAGATCGACGGCACGGACATCATCTACAAGAACCACTATGACATCGGCGTCGCCGTCGGCACCGAAAAGGGTCTGGTGGTTCCGGTGCTGCGCGACGCCGACACCCTGAGCCTGGCGGGCATCGAAAAGGGCATCGGCGCCCTGGGCAAGGCCGCCCGCGACGGCGCCCTGACCATGGACCAGCTGCAGGGCGGCACCTTCACCATCACCAACGGCGGCACCTATGGGTCGCTGATGTCGACGCCGATCCTGAACGCCCCGCAGTCGGGCATCCTGGGCATGCACAACATCGTCCAGCGCCCGATGGCCATCAACGGCGAGGTCAAGATCCGTCCGATGATGTACCTGGCCCTCAGCTATGATCACCGCATTGTCGACGGCAAGGAAGCCGTGACCTTCCTGGTCCGCATCAAGGAACTGCTGGAAGACCCGCAGCGGGCCCTGCTGGACCTGTAAGAGACGGAAAGGCGGCGAGGTTCTCGTCGCCTTTTTCTTTCCCGACGAGGCCGATCATGCTGACCCTCTATACCGCCCCCGGATCCTGCAGCCGGGCCAGCCATATCGCGCTGGAAGAGTCCGGCCTGGCGTTCGAAGCCCGCCTGGTCGACTTCGCCCAGGGGGACCAGCGCCGGCCCGAGTTTCTGGCGATCAATCCCAAGGGGCGGGTTCCGGCTCTGGTGACCGATCAGGGCGTCCTGACCGAAAGCCCGGCCATTCTGGCCTATATCGCCGCCCTCGCTCCGCAGGGTCTGCTGGCGCCCGTCGAGCCCTTCGCTCTTGCGCGGATGCAGGCCTTCAACCTCTATCTGGCCTCGACTGTCCACGTCGCCCACGCCCATGGCCGCCGGGCCTCGCGCTGGAGCGACGACGCTGCGGCCCAGGCCTCGATGGCGGCCAAGGTGGCGCAGAACATGCGGGACTGTTTCACCCTGATCGAGGCGGATCTGGCCCGGAACGGAGACAGCGACTGGGTGATGGGCGACGCCTATTCCGTCGCAGATCCCTATCTGTTCACCTTCACCGGCTGGCTGGAAGGCGACGGCGTGGATGTGGCCGAGTTTCCGAATGTACGCGCCCATTACGACCGGATGGGCCGGCGTCCGGCGGTCGTCCGGGCGCTCCAGGCCGAGCAGACGCGCGCAGCCTGAGATATCATCGGTTGTGTCTCGTTTGCGCCGGTTGGACCTTTTCAGCCGACTAAGGGGTTTTCCGCACTTACGGCCCGGGCGGGAATGACGCCTTATTCCCGCCATGGAGTGGGCAGCGCGCGCGATAGGGGTGTTCTACGTCTTGGGCGGGCTGATGCTTCTGTATCAGGCCTGGCTCAACTGGCGTTTGCAGCGTGCATTGTCGGGGCTGATCCCGGTGTCCGTCACCGACCAGGTCGGGGACGGGGTGATTGCGCTGGGCGCCATGCTGGTCCTGGCCTCCGGCGCGGCCCTGGCGGCGCTCAGCGGCTGGGCGGTCGCGGCCTTCCTGGCCGGGTGGACGATCCAGGCCCTGTATCTGCTGTGGAATGATCGCGCCGTCCGCATCGCCGAGCCTACGGCCCTGAGCGGCCGTCGCCGGTCGGTCCACGCCTTCGCCGGCTAT
>NZ_JAHFPF010000309.1:3250-3708 GCF_023259385.1 Brevundimonas sp.
CCGTCACGGCCCTGGTGCTGTGCCTGCCCATGCTGGGCGTGCTGGGCTGATCAGCCGAACTCGGCCTCGAGATCCGCCAGGCGTGCGGCCTGGTCCTCGGCGATCAGGGCGTTCAGCATGGGGTCCAGATCGCCTTCCAGGATCTGGGGCAGGCTGTGCAGGGTCAGGCCGATGCGGTGGTCGGTCACCCGGCCTTGCGGAAAGTTGTAGGTGCGAATCCGCTCGGACCGGTCGCCCGACCCGACCTGGGATTTGCGCGAGTCGGCGCGTGCCAGATCCTTGGCCTGGCGCTGCATGTCGTACAGGCGGACCCGCAGGTTCTTCATCGCCTTGTCGCGGTTCACATGCTGCGATTTCTCGGAGCTGGTGGCCACGATCCCGGTTGGAAGGTGGGTGATCCGCACGGCCGAGTCGGTCTTGTTGACGTGCTGGCCGCCCGAGCCGGAGGCGCGGAAGGT
>NZ_JAHFPF010000063.1 GCF_023259385.1 Brevundimonas sp.
GCCAGGGCCTCGGGGTCGCCGGCCTCCTTGCGGAAGATGATCTCGACCGCGCCCTTGGCGCCCATCACCGCGATCTCGGCGCTGGGCCAGGCGTAGTTGACGTCGCCGCGCAGGTGTTTGCTGCTCATCACGTCATAGGCGCCGCCGTAGGCCTTGCGGGTGATGACGGTCAGCTTGGGCACGGTGGCCTCGGCGTAGGCGAACAGCAGCTTGGCGCCGTGCTTGATCAGGGCGCCGTACTCCTGACGGGTGCCGGGCATGAAGCCGGGCACGTCGACGAAGGTGACCAGCGGGATGTCGAAGGCGTCGCAGAAGCGCACGAAGCGGGCGGCCTTGCGGCTGGAATCGATGTCCAGCACGCCCGCCAGCACCTGCGGCTGGTTGGCGACGATGCCGACCGACTGGCCGTCCAGGCGGCCGAAGCCGCAGACGATGTTGCGGGCGAAGTCAGCGCCGATCTCGAAGAACTCGGCCTCGTCGACCGTCTTCAGGATCAGCTCCTTGATGTCATAGGGCTGGTTCGGATTGGCCGGGACCAGGGTGTCGAGCGAGGCCTCGTCGCGGTCGGGGTCGTCATAGCTCTCGCGGACCGGGGGCTTTTCGCGGTTCGACAGGGGCAGGAAGCCGATCAGGCGGCGGACTTCCGACAGGGCCTCCAGGTCGTTCTCGAAGGCGCCGTCGGCGACGCCCGACTTGCCGGCGTGGACGCGGGCGCCGCCCAGGTCCTCGTGGGTGACGACCTCGTTGGTGACCGTCTTCACCACGTCGGGGCCGGTCACGTACATGTAGCTCGTGTCCTTCACCATGAAGATGAAGTCGGTGATGGCGGGCGAATAGACGTCGCCGCCCGCGCACGGGCCCATGATCACGCTGATCTGGGGGATGACGCCCGAGGCCAGGGTGTTCTGCAGGAAGATGTCGGCGTAGCCGGCCAGCGACTCGACGCCTTCCTGGATGCGGGCGCCGCCGGCGTCGAACAGGCCGATGATCGGCGCGCCGGTGGTCAGCGCCATCTTCTGCAGCTTGACGATCTTGGCCGCGTGGGCGCCCGACAGGGAGCCGCCGAAGACGGTGAAGTCCTTGGAGAAGACATAGACCAGACGGCCGCCGATGGTGCCGCGTCCGGTGACGACGCCGTCGCCGGGGACGCGCTGCTTCTCCATGCCGAAGTCGTGCGAGCGGTGCTCGACGAACATGTCGGTCTCCTCGAAGGAGCCCTCGTCCAGCAGGACCTCGATCCGCTCGCGCGCGGTCAGCTTGCCCTTGGCGTGCTGGGCTTCGATCCGCTTCTCGCCGCCGCCGAGACGGGCGGCCGCGCGGCGGGCTTCAAGCTTGTCGAGGATGTCTTGCATGGGGCGTCTCCTTGAGCGCTGGCTTAAGGAGACGCGGGGGCGGAGGCAAGCGGCGGGGGGCGAGGTCAGTGAAGAGTGCTCGTGAGCAATGGGGTGAGCGGGCCCCGCACTGGCAGGCTCACCCCTTGCTCACTATTTACTCGCCCGCGATCCCCGCCAGCCTTTGCAGCTCCGCCACATGGCCGGCGAAGGCCGTCCGCCCCGCCGCCGTCAGACTGGCCCAAGTGCGTTGGCGGCCGTCGGCGGCGGCCTTGCGCAGCTTGATATGGCCCGCCTCCTCAAGCGCCTTGAGGTGTTTGGACAGGACCGAGTCCGAGACCTCTAGCGTGTCGCGGATCATGGCGAATTCGGCCTCGTCGGCCGCCGACAGGATGCCGCAGATCTGCAGCCGGCCGGGGGCGTGGATGGCCGCGTCGAAACGGGGCGCGGGCCTCAACGGTCCAGCCTCATCTCGGCGCGGTAGACCCGGCGCCACAGGCGCGAGCCGATCAGGGCGACAATGAAGCCGGCGGCGGCGGCGATGGCGGCGATCAACGGAACCGGCGTCTCCGGCGACATGCGCCGCACGATGGCCAGGCCGACGATGCAGGCGGCGAACAGCAGGCCGATGCCGATGGCCACCCAGCGCGCCCATTTGGGCGAGACGCCGGTCAGCTTCAGGCCGGTGCGGCGGGTCTCCTTCTGGAAGATCACCACCAGTCCCATCAAGCCGACAGTGCTCGCGACGACGTTGAACGGCGCGTCGAAGGCCTGCCCCCCGACCATGCCGGCCATGAGAGCGGAATAGGTCAGGTCGTAGCGCCAGCCGCCGGTGGCGACGCGGTCGTGCACGGCGCGGCGGGACTTCTCAATGGCGGCGAGCGCCTCGGTCGGGGTCTGGTGGTCGTCGGTCATGGCGTATTTCTCACTTTCCGATGTGGAAACTGACGCAGACTTTCCGGATTGGCAAGTGAAAACTTTCCGAGTTGGAAAGTCAGCCTTCCAGCGCCCGGAACCACCGGTCGAACAGGACGGCCTCGGCGCGGCGGAAGGCGGTGCGGGCGGCGTTGTCCTCGTCCACGCCCCAGCGGCTTTCCTGGAAGGCTTCGTCGATGCGCGACAGGTCGAAGGCCAGTTCGCCGGACAGCGCCCCGCGCTGCACCGCCAGCCCCAGCACCGCCGAGCCCAGCAGGGGCGTGAGGGCGGCCAGGCCGGTCAGGGCGAAATCGTCGAGCTCCAGCGCCAGTTCGCGCACGCGGGCGACGGCGGCGGGGTCCTGGGCCGTGTGGAGGAGGCCTTCGGCGACCTGGAGCGGCACGCCCAGCTCGCGGGCCCAGGCGCGCCACGGGCCCCACTCGCGCGCCTGCTGTTCGACCAGCGAGCCGGGCGCCTCGGCCGGATAGCAGAGCAGGTCCGAGCCGGCATAGGCGGCGACCTCGTCGGCGACGGCCTCGCGCACCTGGCTGACGCGGTCGATGGCGGTGGAGGCCAGGCGGGTGGCGGGCATGGTCCCGGGCTCGATGAACTCGCCCTGGGCGGCCCATTCGTCCGCGACCATGCGGGCGGCGGCTTCGGTCGGCAGGGTCAGCTTCGCATGCGCCGGGGTCTTGGGCGCGCGGCCGTCCAGCAGGACGGTCCATTCAGACCCCTTGGCGCCCTCCCCTTCGCTGACGTCGACGGTCTTCCAGAAGCGCTTCAGCCGCTCCTCGGACTCGCGGAAGCCCTTGCGGGCGGCGACCATGGGATCGAGGGGGGGAATGTGGCTCATCGTGTGTCTCGAAATCAGGCGTAGCTGCGGGCGAAGCCGTCCAGCACGACGTTCAGTTCGCCGAAGCTTTTGGCCACATGCCGCGCGCCGCCGGCGATCTGTTCCTCGGCCGTGTGGAAGCCCCAGGCGACGCCCAGCGGCAGGACGCCGGCCTTGACGGCCATGGTCGCGTCGTGGGCGGTGTCGCCGATCATGACGGTCGAGGCCGGGTCGGCGTTGCAGGCGGCCATGGCGGCGTGGAGCATGGCGGGATCCGGCTTGCCCGGCCCGTCCTCGGCGCAGTGGGACGACAGGAAGATCTCGGCCCAGCCCTGACGCGCCAGGTTGCGGGCCACGCCGCGGCGGTTCTGGCCGGTGGCCAGCGCCAGGCGCCAGCCGTCGCGGTGCAGGCGGCGCAGGTGGTCCATGGCTCCGTCGTACAGCGGCTCCTCATGCCCCTCGGCGTACATGCGGTTGAAGCTGGCGCGGAAGCCGGCGACGAAGCGCGCCAGGCCCTCGGCGTCCAGGCCCGGCTCCAGCACCGCCATGGCGTGGTCGAGGGACAGGCCGACGATCATGCGGACGCGGTCATAGTCCGGCTCGGGCAGGCCCATGTCGCGCGCGGCCTCGCAGGCGGCGCGGTGGATGGAGGCGCGGCTGTCGACCAGGGTGCCGTCGATATCGAAGACGGCGAGCGGGCGGGAGGAGAAGGTCATGCGGGTACGACGTCGAAGGCGATGGTCAGGCGAGGCCGGTCGCCCGTGAACGGGACGGTGCCATGCCACAGATACGAGGGAAAAAGCACCAGCTTGCCGGGCTCGGGCTTCTCGAACCGCACGGGCGGGAAGACGTCGGGCGCGAAAGGCGCGCCGCCGAAGCCGAGCCAGCCCTCGTGACCGCCCGCATCGACGGCGGCCGGCAGTTCGACATAGCAGGCCGAGGACAGCCAGCCGTTCGGATGGACATGGGGGGCGTGGAAGCCGCCCGGCGCCAGCTGGACCGACCAGCAGCCCGCCATGCGCCAGGCGCCGGTATTGCGCCTGCGCAGGGGATCGGAGCCCGGACCCAGACCCGCGACATGGCGGGTGATCGGGCCCTGGACCGCGCCGAGGAAGGCCTGGATCACGGGATCGTCGCTGGCCTTCAGATCGACGGCGGTCTGGGTGCCGTGGCGCAGGCTCTGACCGACCGGATGGGTCCGCAGGCCGTGCAGCCGCCGCACGGACACGGCCAGGTCGGCGAGGAAGGACGACAGGTCCGGCCAGCCGGCGGGCGTATCGATGACGTGGCCGCGCACGAGGTCGGCGTCGTACCAGGGGCGATCCGCCAGCCGGCGGGCGAGGCCGAGCAGGGACAGGACGCTCTGATCGGCCGGGACGCGTTCCGCCAGCGGCTCGATCACGGCCAGGGCCTCGTCCGCCTCACGCCGGGCCAGCCGCACCTCGGTCAGCCGCAGCCAGGCCCGCAGGTCGCCCGGCGCGAGGGCGACCGCCTTCAGGGCGTGGGTCAGGGCCTGGTCCGGATCGAAGGACAGGGCGGCGTGGGCGGCGGCCAACTCGACCTCCGGATGATCCGGTCCCGGCGCCCCGGTCAGGGTTCGCCAGACGGTCCGGGCGTCGCTGCCCGTATATTCCATCAGGGTGGCGCGCAGCAGGTGCAGGGCCCGGTCGGCGGGGGTTCGCGCCAGCGCCTCGCGCACCGGCGCCATGGCCGGCTCGCCGTCCGCGGTGCGCATCCAGATGAGCTGGGCCAGATCCCGGACGGCGTCGATATAGCCGGGCCGCCGCGTCAGCGCCTCGCGGAAGGCGGCGTCCGCATCGTCGTGCTTGTTCTGCGCCACCAGGGCGCGCGCCAGGACCAGCCAGGTTTCGGGCGCGTCGCCGCCTTTAAGAAAGGCGCGGCGGGCGGCGGCCTCGGCGTCCGCGGAGCGGCCCAGGTCGCCCAGCAGGGCCGCGAGATTGTGTTCCGCGACCGCGCTGGTCGGGCGCGCGGCCACCGCCGCAAGGCGCTCGGCCAGGGCCTGGGGATCTCGCGGCGACGGCGTCATTTCAGCCTGACGATGCTGTCGCGGCTCATCGCTGCCGCCTCACGCCCTCGAACGGGTCCTCCCCCGCCCCCTCATGCGGGTCGAAGCCGAAGTGGGCGAAGCCGGCCTTCATCTCGGGGCTCAGCGGCGCCTCGACGATCAGCTTGCCGCCCGACGGGTGGTCCAGCTCGATCCGGTGGGCATGCAGCTGCAGCTTCAGTCCGCCCGAGAGCTCCCTGGACTTCTCGTCGCCGTATTTGGGATCACCCAGGATCGGATGGCCGATGGCGGCCATGTGGGCGCGCAGCTGGTGGGTCCGGCCGGTGAAGGGGCGCAGCGCCATCCAGGCGGCGCGGTGGGCGGCGCGGCTGATGGTGGCGAAGGCGGTCTCGGCAGGTTCGGCGCGCGGATCCTTGCGCTCGGCCGGGCGCATCATCTCGAAGTCGTTGATGCCGGTCTTCTTCAGCGGCATGTCGATCTGGCCCGCCGACGGCTTGGGGTTGCCGATGACGATGGCCCAGTAGGTCTTCTTGGCCTGACGGCGGGCGAAGGCGCCGGCCAGCCGCTTGGCCGCCTCCGGCCCCTTGCCCAGCAACAGGACGCCCGAGGTGTCGCGGTCCAGGCGGTGCACCAGACGCGGGCGCTCCATCCCCTCGCCCCAGGCGCCCAGCAGGCGGTCGACGTGGCGGCTGGTCTTGGTGCCGCCCTGCACAGCCAGACCGTGCGGCTTGTTCAGGGCGATGACCATGTCGTCCTCGTAGATCACCATCGACTTGGCGAAGCGGATGTCCTGTTCCGACAGGGTGTGGGCGTCGCCCGCCTGACGCGAGGTGTCGTCGGGGATCGGGGGCACGCGCACGGCAGCGCCGGCGGTCAGACGGCCTTCCGGCTTGATGCGGGCGCCATCGACGCGGATCTGGCCGCTGCGGGCCATCTTCTGCACCTGGATGTTGGACAGGTGCGGCCAGCGCCGGCGGAACCACCGGTCCAGACGGATGCCGTCCTCGGCCTCGGCCACATAGATGGTCAGGACCTCCCGCTTGGGGGCCTCGGCGGGAGCATCGGGGGTCTCGTCGGTCAAAGTGCGGCTCCGAAAGCGCGGCGGGCCAGCATCAGGCCGAGGAACAGGGCGATGACCGAAGCGGCCACCGAAACGGCGACATAGCCGGACGCCATGGCGAACTGACGGCGCTCGATCATCAGGACCGTCTCCAGCGAAAAGGCCGAGAAGGTGGTGAAGCCGCCCAGCACGCCGACGGCGGCGAACAGGCGCAGGGTCTCGCCATGCGCCCCGCCCCGGAAGGCTAGCCAGCCGGTCAGCAGTCCCATCAGCAGGCCGCCGACGACATTGGCCGTCAGCGTCGGCCACGGCCATCCCGCCGTCGTGGGCAGCCAACGCCCCAGCCCGTAGCGGGCCATGGCGCCGAGCGCGCCCCCGGCTGCAACGATCAGAAAACGTGTCATGATCCGGGGCTTATAACCCCGTTTGCGGCATTGCGAAGGGAGACGCCTGATGACCGACCTGATCCTCGCCATCGTCCACCACATCCTGGTCTTCGGCCTTGTCGCCATGCTGGCGATCGAGCGGGTGCTGGCGGGCGCGCCGGTCGTCGACATCAAGCGGCTGTCGCGGCTGGACGGCGGCTACGGCGGGACGGCCACGCTGATCGTGCTGGTCGGGATCGGCCGGGCAGTCTGGGGCGGCAAGGGCTGGGCTTTCTATCAGGCCAACCCCTTCTTCTGGGCCAAGATCGCCACCTTCGTCCTGATCGGCCTGATCTCCATCGGCCCGACGATGGCCATCCTGCGCTGGGCGAAGGCCGCGCGGGCCGAGGCCGGCTTCCAGCCCCCGGTCGCGGACCGCAAGCGGGTCATCACCGCGCTGAACCTGCAGGCGCTGCTGCTGGTCGTCCTGCTGGCGTGCGCCGCCGCCATGGCGCGGTACCCGTTCTGACCGAAACTTCACTTGCCGGGGCACAGGGTTAACGGCGATACCCGAACAGCGGCGCTTCGCGTCGTGAGAGAACGCCGTCCGCCCGGCGGCGCGATCTGCCATAGTGCCGGGCAGCCAGACTCACAGGACCGCCGAAGCGCCATGTCGCACGACGATCACAACCACGCGCCCGACCCGCACGCCTCGCCCTTCGACGGCGGCCACGGCGGTCATGGACACGACCAGCGCCTGCAGGCCGCGCCGAACCCGCCGCCGCCGGGCGCGCAGGACAGCCCTAACCGCGAGATCCCGCAGACGACGTCGCACGCCTCGGCCCCGCCCCTGCGCAGCGCCGACGGCATCCTGCGGCCGATCCAGGACAGCGAGTATTTCTCGTACGACCCGGCCTCGGTGGCCGCGGTCTCGACCCACATCGACGAATATTTCAACCAACCGCTGGACCTGTTCCCCTTCTGGGAGAGCGAGGGCAAGCCGGACCGCTTCCACGTCCTGTTCAGCCGCCAGATCGAGGAACGCTTCCCGGTCGACAGCGATATCCGCAAGCTGATCCATGACTATGGCCGCCGCGTCTTCCGCGCGCTGGTGGTGCACGTCTCGGTCAAGCGGGGCAGCCAGCTGGCCGCCCTGGCGGCCTTCACCCTGCTGGCGACGCTGGGGCCGACCTGGTTCTCGACCTGGACGGGCTCGCCGCCGATGGGGCTGGGCCTGGCCTTCGCCTCCATGCTGGCCGTGGTCGGCGTCTTCTGGGCCGCGCAGGCGATCCTGTTCATCCAGTACCGCTTCCAGCTGGAGAACGACTCCTACGAACTGTCGCGCGAGATCGTGACGCGGACGCGCGAGCTGCAGAACCTGTTCACCAGCGCCCGCGCCATGGCCGACCAGGCCGAGACCCAATACCAGATGGACGGCAAGGGCTGGGGCCAGCGCGCCCTGTACCTGACCCGCCTGACCATGTGGATCGGCGCGCGGATGGAGTACCTGGAGAAGTACGTCCAGATGGAGCTGTGGCGCGTCCGCCGCGAACGCTACTGGATGCGCTGGGCGCAGCGGATCATGACGCCGCTGGTGTTCGTGGTCTGGCTGGTCCTGTTCCTGCTGGAGCCCGCTCCGGCCGACGCAGGCGCGTTCCGCGCCCTGCAGGCCGTGGCCGTGGCGCTGGGTCTGGGTGTCAGCTGGCTGTCCTACTTCCGCTGGCGCACGCCGGTGGCGGCCATCCAGGACAAGCTGGGCGTCGAGGGCTGGGTCCGCTACGCCTCGCTGGACGTCGACAACGCCGTGGCCGACCAGGTGCGGCGCGACAAAGAGCGGCTGGTGGAATACCGGGCGCTGACGCGGGGGCGTTGAGGCTGGGGGCCAGCCCCTACCGCCGCAGCGCGTCCCGCACGCCGCGGGCGTCATAGGCTTCAGGCCGATCCGGGCGCTGGCCGCGGCCCATGACCACCTCCAGCGAGGTCGAGGTCGGGGACGGGCCGCTGAAGTTCAGGCCGACGCCGACGCCCACGCCGGACGAGGAATAGCGGCCATAGGGGCTGGAGTATCGGCCGCCGCCGTAGCTGACGCCGACGCTGGGGCGCATGCCGCCGGCGCTGTCGGGACGGCCGTCGGTCCAGCGCTGGGTGACCTCGAACCAGTCATAGCCCTCGGCCGTGGTCAGCTCGGCCGCGCGCAGCAGGGCGTAGTCGGCCACCGGCCCGGGCGCGCCCACGCCGTTGTAGGTGACGCGGAAGCGGTTGGATTCGATCCGCTGCTCGGAATAGCCCTGCCCGTTCGGCCCCATCTGGGCGCCGTAGGGGGCGAGGCTGGCGCAGGCCGACAGGCCGAGACCGGCGGCGAGGACGAGGGGCAGGACAAGGCGCTTCATGACAGGCTCCGAGGCTTTCGGAGTTTAACCGTAGCGGGACCCAGTGGTTCCTGTCACGGCGGCTGACGCTACGAGAGCCCCGCCGCCGCCTTCAGCGTCTCGAAATCGTCCGGCAGCGGCGCTTCCACCGTCGCATAGCCCCCCGACGGGTGTGGGAAGACCAGCCTGGACGCATGCAGCATCAGCCGGGGAGCCGCGCGGCCGGCGAAGGTCAGGGCGCCGCCGTAGCGCACGTCCCCGGCCAGGGGTCGCCCGATCGAGGCCATGTGGACCCGCAGCTGGTGCATCCGCCCGGTGGCCGGGTCCAGCTCGACCAGGGCTCCGTCCTCCGAGGCGGACAGGGTGCGGTAGCGGCTCAGGGCGGCCTGGGCGCCCGGCGTGTCGGCGCTGACGGCGCGCATATAGCTTTCACGCCCGACCTCCTGTCGCAGCAGAGGCGTGTCGATGGTCCCGGCCCGGGGCTCGGGCGCCGCCGACAGCAGGGCCTGATAGGTCTTTTTGAACCGCCGCGCCTGCAGCGCCTTGCCGAGGAAGCCGGCGGCGGGCTTGGTGCGGGCCGCCAGGATGACGCCGGAGGTGTCGCGGTCGAGCCGGTGCACCAGCTCGGGCCGCTTGCCGTTCGAGCGCATGAAGGCCCACAGCAGGTCGTCCAGCGTATGCGCCTGGATCCGCCCGCCCTGGCTGGACAGGCCGGACGGCTTGTTGAAGGCGATGACGTGCTCGTCCTCGAGGATCACCCACGAACGGACGGCGGCGATCTCGTCCTCGGTCAGGGCAACGGGCGCGCGGGTGGTCACGAGGCGGGCTGGCGCGGCGTCCAGCGGATGCGCTCGAAACGGGCGATCAGCCCGGTCACGACGCCGGTGATGATCCCGGCGAAGGGACCGACGAACAGGGTGGCCAGCAGGATGCGGTGGGCGGCGATCACCTCTCCCCCGGCCTCGATCTGGAGGAAGGCCGACAGGCGGGCGTTCAGGTGCACCGCCCAGGCCATCAGGATGAAGGCCAGGGCGCCGGCGATCAGCGCCTTGCCCCGGCCCAGCGGGGCCAGCAGCAGCACGATGGCGGCCCCGTAGAGGAACAGGGCCAGCACCTCCACCACCTGGGCCGAGCCCGCGCTGATGCGATAGCCCAGCAGCCACTGGGCGAGGACGCCCAGCCCGACGAGGCAGACGGCGGCGAGGGTCAGGGTGGGACGCGGTGCGGTCAGGATCATGCCCGACCGCTTAGCACGATCCGTCCCGGACCCAAGCCCCGTCGGTCAACGCGCGATCCCCTGAACCACCCACCCGGGGCGGCGAAGGCTGAGAAGGCCAAGCGTTCTGGTCAGTACCCCGGAAGAGCACTTCCAAATATCCTGCACCTTCTGGCGGCATGCTCCGACAGCTTCACATTTGCCGGAAGCTCCCAGCTTCCCGGCTGCATGAGAAACGGTCCAGAGACTCGCAGACGCTCGCCGTCCATGAACGCGCGAACGACGTGTGGCGGCTTGTTCGGAATCCGGGCGAACGCACAGGCCGAGGCGCCTGATTCATTCACTGTGTAGTCCGAGAGGGTGACCTCCGGATATGAGATCGCCCGGTCCCTAACGACGGCCAGCACCTGGTCCGGAGCGAGGCTCGCGGTGGGGTGATCCGCTTGACGATCGGGCGCCGCGCATGACGCTAGCGCCAAAGCGCCGAGAATGACTAGGCCTTGGACCTTCCGCATCACAGCCCCGATGTCTCCGCAGTTTCTTGCAGTGCGACCACCGCCTTCATCAAACCCGTAGTGTCTGAATGTGGGATCGTCCATGCGCGGCCTCCGCGACCGTCAGGGCATCGGAAAGCGCGGCGAAGGCGGCGGTGTTGTCGAAGATGCACCAGGTCGGCGCCGCGGCGCGCTCGGCCTCCAGCGTTCGCGCCATGCCGGCGAGGACCTCCGGCGGATAGGCGGAATAGTAGATCCGCGGCGCCCCATGCAGGCGGTAGTAGGTCAGGCCACGCCAGCCGCCTGGCCGGTCCGCGCCTACATGCGGCGCCGGGTCGGCGGCGACGCGGGCGATCCGGCGCTCGGCCAGCCAGCCGTCCATCTCGTCGGAGAACCAGTCGCGATGGCGGGGCTCAAGGGCGACGGGGGCGTCGAGCCGCTCCCGCACGGACTTGAAGAAATCGTCGACCATGGCCGCGTCGAAGCCGAGCGACGGCGGCAGTTGGACCAGCAGGACGCCCAACCGCTCGCCGAGCCCGGAGACCTCGGCCTTGAAGCGATCCAGCCCGACGTCCGGATCGGCCAGTCTCTGATCATGGGTCAGCAGGCGCGGAACCTTGACCGCGAAGCGGAAGTCCGGCGGCGTCGAGGCGGCCCAGCGCTCCCAGGTCTGACGGCGGTGCGGGCGGTAGAAGCTGGTGTTGACCTCGACCGCGTTCATGCCGCGGGCGTAGCGTTGCAGGTGCGTGCCCGGCGGCGGAAAACGGTCGGCGACGGCGGCCGGAACGCTCCAGCCCGCCGTGCCGATCCTGAGGTCGAAGGTCATGCTGGGGCAAGGCGCGAGCCCGCCCCGGGTTCCTCAGCGCAGCACGCCGCGCTTGCGCATCGTCCAGGCGTACCAGGCCAGGAAGAGCGCGATGACGACGATCACCCACGGCATGTACTGCATGATCGCCATCGCCTCGGGCAGCGGCGGCATCGGATTCATCAGGCCGTGGATCAGGCTGACCACCGCGCCGAGAAGGGACAGGCCGAACGCCCAGACCGCCCAGCGACTACGCAGCAGCAGCAGGATCGAACCGGCGACGGCGCCCCAGACCCCCAAGGCCCACGGCACATACATCCAGGTCGGCATGCCGATGAAATAGTCGATCATCGGCTGATCGAAGCCCGAGGCCCGCAGATAGGCCTCGCCCTGCGTCGTGGTCATGATGAAGTCGTAGCCGCCGTAGCCGCTCCACAGCAGCGACAGCACCCCCGCCAGCCAAAGGTGCCAGGGCGTTTTCACGGTCATTGAATTGCTATCAGTCATGGTCCCCTCCCAAGGTCATGTGACGGCGGGAGAATGCTCCGGAACCGGCGTTACGGCAACGGTGAGACTATTCCTGCATCCGCGCCCGCATCTCGGCCCAGCGGTCCAGCCGTTCCTTGACCTTGGCCTCGTGGCCCTCGCCCTTGGGCTGGTAGAAGACGCGGCGTTCCATCTCATCGGGGAAGAAGTTCGCGCCCGAGAAGCCTTCCGGCGTCGAGGGGTCGTACTGGTAGCCCTTGCCGTAGCCGAGCTGTTTCATGAGCTTGGTGGGCGCGTTGCGGATGTGGGCGGGCGGCATGAAGGAGCCGGTTTCGGCCGCCGCGCGCTTGGCCGCCTTGAAGGCCTCATAGACCCCGACCGACTTGGGCGCGGTGGCCAGGTGGACCACCGCCTGGGCCAGGGCCAGCTCGCCCTCGGGACTGCCGAGGAAGTCGTACGTATCCTTGGCCGCATTGGCGACGAGCAACGATAGCGGGTCCGCCTCGCCGATGTCCTCGACCGCCATGCGCACGATCCGGCGGGCCAGATACAGCGGGTCCTCGCCCCCGTTCAGCATCCGCGCCAGCCAGTAGAGGGCCGCGTCGGGGTCTGATCCGCGAACCGATTTATGCAGCGCGGATATGAGGTTATAGTGTTCTTCTCGACTCTTGTCGTAAGCAGGCGCGCGCTTCTGCAGGATGCCGGCCAGGGCCTGCACGTCCAGCGGCTCCACGCCCTGCAGGTCGAACAGCACCTCGGACATTGTCAGCAGGTAGCGGCCGTCCCCATCGGCCAGGGCCAGCAGGGCATGGCGCGCTTCCGGCGTCAGGGGCAGGGTCTTGCCCTCCATCGCCTCGGCCCGGATCAACAGTTGATCCAGCGCCGCATCGTCCAGCCGCTTCAGCACATAGACCTGCGAGCGGGACAGCAGCGCCCCGTTCAGCTCGAACGACGGGTTCTCGGTCGTGGCCCCGACCAGGGTGACGATCCCCTCCTCCACGAAGGGCAGGAAGCCGTCCTGCTGGGCGCGGTTAAAGCGGTGGATTTCGTCGACGAACAGCAGGGTCGACTGCCCCGCCGCGCGGCGCATGCGGGCGGCCTCGAACGCCTTCTTCAGGTCCGCGACACCGGAGAAGACGGCGCTGATCTGCTGGAACTGATAGCCCGCCGCCTTGGCCAGCAGGCGGGCGATGGTGGTCTTGCCGGTGCCGGGCGGCCCCCACAGGATCATGGAGCCCAGGCGGCCCGCCTCGACCATGCGCCGGATCGGCCCGCCCTCGCCCAGCAGATGGTCCTGCCCGACGACCTCGTCGAGCGTCTGCGGCCGCAGGCGGTCGGCCAGCGGGGCGTCGGGGGGATGGATGCCGGAAGCTTCGAACAGGTCGGTCATGGACGCCCAGAGATAGGCGTTACCGTCGCGGTTTTCACGCGTTACTATGGCCGCGCACCAAGGAGAATGACATGGCGGACGCTCCGAAGCCCCAGGGACCGGCCACCGGCGTCAGCCCTCACCTGACCATCCCCTCGCGCGGCGGCCAGGCGGCGATCGAATTCTACCAGCGCGCCTTCGGGGCGAAGGAAGAGCGACGCATGCTGGCCGAGGACGGCGAGCGGCTGATGCACGCCGCCCTGATCATCAACGGCGCCAGCGTCCTGCTGGCCGACGAATTCCCCGAGTACAACGGCGAGCAGGACATCGTTCCGCGCGGCGTGACCCTGCACCTTCAGGTCGACGACGCCGACGAATGGTGGAACCGCGCCATCCTGGCCGGCGGCGTGCCGCTGTACCCGCTGGCGGACCAGTTCTGGGGCGACCGCTACGGCCAGCTGAAGGACCCCTTCGGCCACACCTGGTCGATCGGGGCGCCGATCAGGGCCTGATCAGCGGATCGTCCCGGTTATGGTGCGACCGCGGCGGTTGATGGTCACCTCGGCGCCGCGTCCTACGCTGGCCAGCTGGGTCGGGGCGCTGACCGGACGGCCATTGACCGCCACGACCACGTCCCCGGCCTGGAAGCCGACCCGGTTGGCGTAGCTGCCGCCCTGCACCCTAGTGATGAACGCTCCCGCCAAGAAGGGATCGCCGCCCAGGCTGTCGGCCAGGGCCGGATTCAGCGCCACCGCCTGCACCCCCGACAGGCCGCCCTGCTGGATCAGGGTCGCCTTGCCGGTGTCCGGGTCGCCGGGCAGCGGCGCGATGCGGGCGTTCAGGGTCTGGCGGCGGCCGTCGCGGACGACGGTGACCTCGACCGTCTCGTTCGGATCATGCAGGCCGACGCGGAAGTTCAGCCCGCCCTGGTCGTTGATCTCGGCCCCGTCCACGGCGGCGATCAGGTCACCCTCGCGGATGCCGGCCCGCGCACCCGGACCGCCCGGCCAGACCTGGGTGACGACGACGCCCTGCGGGCGCTCCAGGCCCAGGCTGCGGGCGATGTCGGCGCTGACCGTCTCGCCCTTCACGCCCAGCCACGGACGCACGACGGTGGTCGCGCCACCGACGGCGTTGTCGACCACCCGCTTCACCATCGAGGCCGGGATGGCGAAGCCGACGCCGGACGAGGTGCCCGAGCGCGAGAAGATCGCCGAGTTGATGCCGATCAGGTCGCCGTCCATGTCCACCAGCGCCCCGCCCGAGTTGCCCGGATTGATGGCCGCGTCGGTCTGGATGAAGGAGCCGCTGTCGGA
>NZ_JAHFPF010000064.1 GCF_023259385.1 Brevundimonas sp.
GCGGCGTCCGTCGGCGGCCACCGCCGTCCACGCCTCTCCCTCGCGGGACAGACCCGCGACAGTCGCCGCGACGCGCGTGACGCCGGGGACGTCGGACAGTTGCGCCAGCGCCGTCTGGGCCTCGATCCGCCAGTCGTCGGGGGTGAACAGGCCTTCGCCTTCCCTGTGCGCCGCGAAGCCGAGGGCGTGCAGCCGGGCGACGGCGGCGTCCGGATCCGGCCCGCGCCACGCCGCGCCGTCCAGGACCAGGGTCAGGCCGCTTCGCCCGGCGAACGCGGGCCACAGGTCGCGCCCGCGCTTCAGCAGGGCCGCATGGGCCGGCGACAGGCCGTCGATCAGGCTTTCCATCGCCGGGGCGATCATCCCCGCCGCCGCGGACGACGCATTGGGACCGCCGGGGTCGAGCACGGTCACGGCATGACCGCGCGCGGCCAGTTCGGCGGCGCTGCACAGGCCGAGCACGCCGGCGCCGATGACGATGACATCAGGGGAGGAAGACACGAGGGGTCAGATCGACCCCTCGTGGTTCTTTTGCAAGAGGCGCTATCGCTCGCCGCGCGGTCGCTCGCTGCTTGAGCGCGGGACGCCGTTTGGGTTTGCTACTCCGCCGCGATGGCGGCGGCGCGGTGGGCGTCGATGCGGGCGGTCAGGGCCGCGTGCTGGTCCCACAGGGCCTTGGGCAGGCGATCGCCGAACTTCTCGTAGAAGGCGGGGATCAGGGCGGCTTCCTCGGCCCAGACCTCGGCGTCGACGTCCAGCAGGGTGGCCAGGTCGGCGTCGGTCAGGCTCAGGCCCGACAGGTCCAGCGCCTCGGCCGACGGCACGCGGCCGACCGGGGTGTCCACGGCGGTGGCTTCACCGTCCAGCCGCTCGGCGATCCACTTCAGGACGCGGGCGTTGTCGCCGAAGCCCGGCCAGACGAACTTGCCGTCCTCGTTCTTGCGGAACCAGTTGACGAAGTAGAGGCGCGGCAGCTTGGCGGCGTCGGTCCTGCCGCCCATCGACAGCCAGTGAGCGAAATAGTCGCCCATGTTGTAGCCGCAGAAGGGCAGCATCGCGAACGGATCGCGGCGCAGCTCGCCGATGGCGTTCTCAGCCGCGGCGGTGCCTTCCGAGGCGACCGACGAGCCCATGAACACGCCGTGCTCCCAGTCGAAGGCTTCCGTCACCAGCGGCACGGCGCTGGCGCGGCGGCCGCCGAACAGGATGGCGTCGATCGGCACGCCCTTGGGATCTTCCCACTCGGGCGCGATGGTCGGGCACTGGTGGGCCGGGGCGGCGAAGCGGGCGTTCGGGTGGGCGGCGGGCTCGCCCGAGGCCGGGTCGTGGCGCGCGCCCTTCCAGTTGGTCATCCCGGCGGGGGCTTCCTTGGACAGGCCCTCCCACCACACGTCGCCGTCGTCGGTCAAGCCGGTGTTGGTGAAGACGGTGTTCGAGGCCAGGGTCGCCAGGGCGTTCTGGTTGGTGTTGCGGCTGGTGCCCGGGGCGACGCCGAAGAAGCCGGCTTCCGGGTTCACGGCGTACAGACGGCCGTCGTCGCCGAAGCGCATCCAGGCGATGTCGTCCCCGATGGTCTCGGCCTTCCAGCCGTCCAGCGTCGGCTGGAGCATGGCCAGGTTGGTCTTGCCGCAGGCCGAGGGGAAGGCGGCGGCGACATATTTGGCGCGGCCCTTCGGATCGGTCAGCTTGAGGATGAGCATGTGCTCGGCCAGCCAGCCCTCATCGCGAGCCATGACCGAGGCGATGCGCAGGGCGTAGCATTTCTTGCCCAGCAGGGCGTTGCCGCCGTAGCCCGAACCGTAGGACCAGATCTCGCGGGTCTCGGGATAGTGGACGATCCACTTGTCCTCGTTGCAGGGCCACGGCACGTCGGCCTGACCGTCCGCCAGCGGGGCGCCCAGGGTGTGCACGGCGGGCACGAAGACGCCGTCCTCGCCCAGCACGTCCAGAGCGGGCTGGCCCATGCGGGTCATGATGCCCATCGAGACGGCGACATAGCCGCTGTCGGTGATCTCGACGCCCAGGGCGCTGATCGGCGAGCCGAGCGGGCCCATCGAGAACGGCACGACATACATGGTCCGGCCGGCCATGCAGCCGTCGAACAGGCCGTCCATACGGGCGCGCATCTCGACCGGATCGGCCCAGTTGTTGGTCGGGCCTGCGTCGATCTCATCGGCCGAGCAGATGAAGGTGCGGCTCTCGACGCGGGCCACGTCCTTGGGGTCCGAAGCGGCGTAGTAGCTGCCCGGGCGCTTGACCGGGTCCAGCGCCTTCAGCGTGCCCTTGCCGATCAGGTCGGCGACGATCTCGGCCTTCTCGGCCTCGGAGCCGTCGCACCAGTGGACGCGGGCGGGCTTGGTCAGCGCCGCGATCTGCTCCACCCAGGCCACGAGGCCGGCATGGTTGGTCGGGGCCGGGTAAAGGCCGGGGATCGATTGGGTCACGCGGGTCTCCTGAACCGTCCTGGCCCGGCGATCTGATGCCGCCGTGGCTTCCCTTGCGTGCGTTCACGCAGTGTTTCAGCGGCAATGACACCGAAGCCGGAGGCCCGTCAACCGATGCACGTTTCAACCTCTCGCGAGGCGGCGGCGACCGGCGGCCTGCATATTTCCGGTCGCGATCCGGGCCTCGCCGGGGTATCCGGCGCCATGCAGACGATGGACGCCCTGAACCCGACTCCCGAAGGGGCCCTCGCCTCCCCGGCCTCGGTCCGCAACGCCGGGCCGATTCTGGAGGTGCTGAAGGCGCACCTGCCCGCGCGCGGCCGGGTGCTGGAGATCGCCGGCGGCAGCGGCCAGCACTCCGTCGCCTTCGCCGGCGCCCTGCCCGGCCTGACCTGGACGCCCAGCGATCCGTCGCCCGAGGCCCGCGCCAGCATGGCCGCCTGGGCCGCCCAGGCGAAGCTGCCCAACCTGGAGCCCCCGCAGGCGCTGGACATGCTGGACGAGGCGGGCTGGCCGACGGAGCAGACCGATGTCGTCATCTGCATCAACATGATCCACATCAGCCCCTGGGCCGCGACCGAGGGCCTGATGCGGCTGGCGGGCCGCGCCCTGCGCCGCCCGGGCGGCCTGCTGGCGCTGTACGGCCCCTATCGCGAGGCCGGGGTGGACATAGCCCCGTCCAACGCCGCCTTCGACGCCGACCTGAAGCGCCGCAATCCCGACTGGGGTCTGCGCGATAGCGACTTGGTCATCGCCGAGGCCAAGGCCGCGGGCCTCGCCCCCACCCAAAGGATCGCCATGCCGGCCAACAACATCATGCTTCTGTTCCGGGCGCTCTGACATGGCCTGGACCAGGACCTACGACGGCGCCGAGCCGGTCCGGATCAACAAGTGGCTGGGTCAGTCGGGCGTCTGCTCGCGGCGCGAGGCCGACGCCCTGATCGCCGACGGCCTGGTGTCCATCGACGGCGAGGTCGTGCGGGACGCCGGCCGCAAGCTGGAGACGGGCCAGACCCTGACGCTGAGCGACAAGGCCACGGCCCAGCTGGCCGAGGGCATCACCGTCGTCATCCACAAGCCGGTCGGCTACGTCTCGGGCCAGCCGGAGCCGGACAAGCTGCCGGCCATCCGCCTGCTGAGCGCGGGCAATCTGATCGGCCCGGGGGAGGTCCCCGGCGACATCTCCCTGCCCCCGATCGGGCGGCTGGACGAGGACTCCCGCGGCCTGCTGCTGCTCTCGTCCGACGGGGTGGTGGCCAAGGCGGTGATCGGGCCGGAGTCCGATCTGGACAAGGAATACCTGGTCCGGGTTGCGGGCGACATCACCGAGAAGAAGCTGAAGATCCTGCGCCACGGCCTGATGCTGGACGGCCGCCAGCTGCGCCCCGCCTACGTCAGCCGGATGGAGTCGCACCGGCTGAAATTCATCCTGCGCGAGGGCCGCAACCGCCAGATCCGGCGCATGTGCGAAATGGTCGAGCTGGAGGTTGTCGACCTGATCCGCGTGCGCATCGGCCCGCTGAAGCTGGACAACCTGCCCGAGGGCAAGTGGCGCATGCTGACCGCCGAAGAGCGCGAGGCGCTGGTCGGAAGCTAGGCCGGGACGTAGGTCAGCTGGATGGCCTCCCCGCCGATGCGCTCATGCGACACGAGGCGGAGCGGCGGGCGGGGGCCGGCGAAATAGGGCTTGCCGCCTCCCGTGACGACGGGATGCAGATAGATCCGGTAGGCGTCGATCAGACCCAGGTCGCCGAGACTGCGCGCCAGCTCCGGCCCGCCGACCTCGATCTCGCCGTCGAGCTCGGTCTTGAGCTTGCGGACCGCCGCCTCGACGTCGTCCGAGATCAGGGTGGCGTTGGGACCGACCGAGGTGAGCGAGCGCGAGACGACCCATTTGGGGTGGGCGCGCCAGGCCTCGGCGAACTCGCGGTTCTCGGGCGACCAGGCGGGATCGTCGTGGTCCCAGTAGCGCATGATCTCGTACAGGCGGCGGCCGTAGAGGCTGCCGGCCTGCTCGCGCACCTGGTCGATGAAGTGGCGGAACAGCGTGTCGTCGGGCCCGAAGGCGTCGTGGTCGACATAGCCGTCCAACGACTGGTTCATTCCGAAGACGAGACGCGCCACGTCAGACGCCCCCGGCCAGCGCCGGATTGTTCGCCTCCGCCGCCCTGAAGGGCTTCAGCTGGTCCGCCAGCGCCCGCTTGAACGCCGGACGGGCCTCGGCGCGGGCGACATAGTCGGCCAGGGCCGGGAAGTCGGCGAGGATGTCGGTGTGGCGCAGGTCGCGCAGGACATGGGTCATCAGGATGTCGGCGGCGCTGAACCGGTCGTTGGCGAACCAGCGGCGCCGGCCCAGGGCGGTCTGCAGGTCGCCCAGCCGCTTGCGCAGGAAGGCCTCGACCTCCGGCCGGCGGGCCCTGGCCCAGTCCTTGTCGGCGTTGAACAGATCGATGCCCGCCAGCTCGGCCACGAAGGGCTCGACGCTGTTCATGGCCGCGAACAGCCAGGTCATGACCATGGCCCGGCCCGCGTCGTCGGCGGGCATCAGCTGGTCCGAGTTCTGGGCGATCCACAGCACGATGGCGCCGCTCTCGAACATCTCGACGGTGTCGTCGCGATAGGCGGGCACCTGGCCGAAGGGCTGCATGGCCCGATACTCGGGCGTGGCCTGGTCCTCGAAGCCGATCAGCCGGTCGTCATAGCCCAGCCCGGCCTCTTCCAGCGCCCAGCGCACCCGGATGTCGCGGACCGAGCCCTGGGCGAAGGGCGGCACCCATTTGAAGGCGGTGACCTGGATCATGGGGCGTTCCTTCCACGCGTTCGCGGCGCTGTCCGCACCGTCGTCATTGACGAATAGGTTGATATCAACATATCAGAAGCCATGTCAAACGCCGTGCATCCCTTCGCGACGACCCTGCATATCCGCGACCACTGCCTGTGCCTGCATGCGCAGCGGGCGGCGCGGGCGCTGTCGCGGCGGTTCGACGAGGCCTTCCGCCCGCACGGGATCACCAGCGGCCAGTTCTCGCTGCTGAACAGCCTGAACCGGCCCTCCCCGCCGACTGTCGGACAGGTGGCCGAGACCCTGGCCATGGACCGTTCGACGGTGACGGCCAACCTGAAGCCGCTGGAGCGATCCGGCCTGGTGGCCACCACCGTCGATCCCGAGGACCGGCGCGGACGCCGCATCGCCCTGACCGACGCCGGGCGCGACCTGCTGGCCCGGACGACGCCGGTGTGGATCGCCGAGCACGCGGCGGTCGAGGCCGAGCTGGGCGACGGCGGCGACGCCCTGCGGGCCGGGCTGCGCCGCTTGATCTGAGGCCTCAGACCCGAGCGCCGCCCTCATTGTCCCGTCGCCGGAACAGGCCGCGGACGGCGCCGGACATGTGCGCCAGCCGGGTCGTGCAGCCCTCGATCAGGCCCCGGGCGGGCAGCGGCTTGTCGCTGCGCCAAAAGCACATGTAGCAGGTGAAGGGGCGACAACCGTCCAGCTCGATCCGGGTGCGCCAGTCGGCCTCGAAACAATGCGGGCAACGCACGCGCACCGCGCCTTCCAGTCCTCGCATCCACATGGGCCCTGCTCCTTTCGTCAGGATCCAGAAACCGCGATTACTCGCTATACGTGCATTAGAGATGCGCTGATTCTCGCCACCCGTCTCCTTTTCACGCCCTAGAGCGAAATCGGTTGAGTTGGACACAGTCCACCTCGGATCAGATTTCGCTCGAGTTTGAATCTGGACCATTTTTTGGATTCAGGTCGTTCCGACCTGAAGCAAAAATGGTCTAGTGCATAAAGGCCAGCATCCAGACGGCCATGGCGATCATCATCAGGTTCTCGGTCAGGGAGACGAAACCCAGCGGGACGTTGGACGATCCGCCGACGCAGGCGCACTTCAACTCACGCTTGTCGATATAGACGGCCTTGAATACCGAGACCGCGCCGATCCCGCCGATGACCAGCGCCAGCGGCGCGGAGAACCAGGTCAGGACGCCCGCCAGCATCAGCACGCCCGCCCCCAGCTCCGCGAACGGATAGACATAGCCGTAGGGAACCCAGCGCTGGGCCAGCAGGTCGTAGTTCAGGAACATGGTCGAGAATTTCTCGATGTCCTGCAGCTTCAGCATCGCCAGCAGACACATGGCCACGGCGATGAAGGTCGGGATCACGCCGGCCAGCACCGGGCCGTCCTTCAGCCAGGCGATGGGCAGGGCGATCAGCAGGGCCACGGCGAAGACGGCCAGGACGGGCACATAGCTGGTCGCGCCAGGCTCGGGCACGCGCTGGCCGAAGTGGCGGCGCAGGTCGTCGTAGCCGCCGATGCGGACGCCTCCGATGAAGGTCTGGGGCGTGGTCTTGACCCCGTGCTCGGCCTTGAAGGCGTCGGTCTGGGCGCGGGTGGTCAGGTGGCGGTCCTCGACCGTGAACCCCTTGCTCTTCAGCAGCCACAGCGCCTTTCGCCCGTAGGGACAGACGTGGTCGGGCATGACCATGCGGTAGACGACGGCGGTCTTCGGGCCGGCGGATCGGGGGGCTGACATCGGCGGAAATCTCCTTGCCTCAAAGCGGACCCGCCCCATGTAGGTTCCGGACCATGGTACGGAGTCAAGCGATGTCGGGAACGTCCCGCGAGATGACCATCGCCCGGCTGGCGCAGGCCGGCGGCGTGGGGGTGGAGACGGTGCGCTATTATCAGCGGCGCGGCCTGCTGGAGACGCCGGAACGGCCGCAGACCGGCGGGTCGGGCGGCGGGACGCGGCGCTATGGCCCCGCGGCGGTGCGGCGGCTGCGCTTCATCCGCTCGGCCCAGGCGGCGGGGTTCACCCTGGAGCAGATCGGCGAACTGCTGACGCTGGACGCGAGCGACGACAGGGCCCGGGCGCGGGAGCTGGCGCAGTCGCGGCTGACCGAGCTGGACGCGCGGATCGCCGAGCTGGAGACGGCGCGGGCGGCGCTGACCCGGCTGGCCGAGGCCTGCGGCGACGGCCGGACGGGTCCCTGCCCGATCATCACGGCGTTCGAGGGAGACGGCGCCGCGCGCTGAAAAAAAACGGGTGCGAAGAGTGCGGATGGAAAACACCGTCCGAAGCGTCCGATGCGTCCGTGAGGCTTGGTTGTCAAAGACCCGAAGCCGCAGCCTAGCGGGTCCGGACGTCAGAAATGGACGCGCCGCCGTTCGGGGGTAAGCTGGCGGCCATGACCGGGAGCGGCCCCATGAACGTCCTGACAATCCTGAGGTCCGTCGAGGAGCTGCTCTACGAGGTCATGTCGTGGCTGCTGTTCTATCCGCGCACCCTGTTCATGACCCTGCGTCACCCGCTCAAGACCATGCGCTATTCGGACAGCGAGCAGCGCGACAAGCCGGACCAGCAGTATCTGGAGACGCTGAGCCCGCCGCTGTTCCTGGTGCTGAGCATCCTGCTGGCGCACGGGATCGAGATGGCGTTCGGCTTTCGGGTCGAGGGCGTCGGCCACACCGCCCTGGGCCAGATGATCACGGGCAACGACCAGAACCTGCTGGCTTATCGCGCCCTGATCTTCAGCCTCAGCCCCCTGCTGTTCGCCTGGACCTTCCTGAAGCTGTCGGGGCGCAAGATCGACCGCGACACCCTGCGCACGCCCTTCTTCTCGCAATGCTACCTGGCCGGCGCCACCGCGATGCTGATCAGCCTGGCCACCCTGGGGGTGCGCGACCCGCGGGAGTGGACGACGCTGGCGGGGGTGGCCGTCGTGCTGATCGTGACCGTCTGGTACCTGGTCATCCAGCACCGGTGGCTGATGCAGGTGGCGGGCGTGACGCGCCCGCGCGCCTGGTTCTGGTCGATCGGGACCTTCGGCGCGGCGATGGGACTTATGGTGGCGGTCAACCTAGTCGCGTCATAGCGAACCCCTTCAGACGTCCCCGTCCTTCGACCGCGCCACGGCGTCGGCCAGCCCCCGGACCTTGACGTTCAGGTCCATGAGCTCGGTGACCGTCAGGCCCGAACGGTTCAGCAGTTCGTCCAGCAGGCAGCCGGCGCGGGATTCCATATCCTGGCCCTTCTGCGTCAGCCCGACCACCACCTGGCGCTCGTCGTCGGGGTTGCGGCGGCGGTCGACCAGCCCGGCCTGCTCCATGCGCTTGACCAGGGGGGTGATGGTGCTGGGCTCCAGATCCAGGCGCTCGGCGATGCCGCCGACGGTGTGGGGGCCGCCCTCCCACAGGGTGCTGAGCACCAGATACTGGGGATAGGTCAGGCCCAGCTCGTCCAGCAGCGGCTTGTAGGCGCGGTTGATGGCGATGCCGGCGGCGTAGATCGAGAAGCAGAGCTGGCCCTGCAAGGGCACGGCGGGTTTGGGCATGGTAGTCTCCTTCACGCCAGAATATGGGGCTTTCGCGAGAAAATACATATCGCGATAAAAAATATCTGGACAACGATCCGAGGTGAGCGTACCCAACAGTTATCGCGATAATGTTTATCGCATAAACATGAAGAGGAAACGATCATGACCATCGCTCGCAAACTGATGGCCTCCGCCGCCCTCGCCGGGGCTGTCTTCGCCGCTGACGGGGCCCTGGCCCAACAGGCTGGCGCCGTGAAGAACGTCGTGCTGGTGCACGGCGGCTTCGTCGACGGCTCGGGCTGGAAGGGCGTCTACGACCTGCTGACCGCCGACGGCTACAACGTCGCCATCGTGCAGAACCCGACGACTTCGCTGGCCGACGACGTGGCCGCGACCCGCCGCGTGATCGCCGCCATGGACGGCCCGGTGATCCTGGTCGGCCACTCGTACGGCGGCGTCGTGATCTCGGAAGCTGGGACCGATCCGAAGGTCGAGGGCGTGGTCTATATCGCCGCCTTCGCCCCGGACGCCGGTGAATCGGTGTCGACCCTGATCGCCAATCCGCCGGCCGGCGCGCCCGTGCCGCCGATCCTTCCGCCGCAGGACGGTTTCCTGTCGCTGGACCGGTCCAAGTTCGCGGCTTCGTTCGCGGCCGACCTGCCGGCGGCCGACGCGGCCTTCATGGCCGACTCCCAGCAGCCGTGGGGCGTCGAGGCCCTGGCCGGCGCGGTCACCACCCCCGCCTGGCGCGTCAAGCCCAGCTGGTACCTGGTCGCCGCCGAGGACCGCATGATCCCGCCCCCGGCCCAGCGCATGATGGCCGCCCGCGCCGGCGCCACGGTGTCGGAAAGCACCGGCAGCCACTCGGTCTATGTCTCGCAGCCCCGCGCGGTGGCGAATGTGATCGAACAGGCCGCCCACGCGGTCGCCCACTAAGCCTGCCCCCGGAAACGAAGAGGCCGCCCGGATCCCGGGCGGCCTGGACGTCGTCTGGGCGATGACCGCCTATTCGATCGGGCCGGGGCCCCAACCGCCGCAGTAGAAGATGGGCGTGGTGTCGTAGTAGCCGGACGGCACATAGGCCCGCTGGACCCAGATGTTGGAGCCGAAGCCGCGGCAGCCGATGTCCGAGACCTCGCCGCCGACGATGGTCTTGGCCGCGTCTTCGTACCAGACGTAGTGATAGCCGGTCCATTCGGGCGGCCACTCCTGGGCCTTCATGCCCATGGCGCCGAACGCGGCGAACACCACGGCCGAGACGACGGCTACGCTTCTGATCTTCCTCAACATGCAGACCTCCCTGGAATGCGCCTCACGCGCGAACTGGAAGGGAGGCCGCGAACGGCCGGATCGCAACTCAAAGTTTCGTGTCGTTAACGAAATCGCCCCTGGGTTGGCCCGCGGCATCAGCCGAACGCGGCCTCCACCACGCCCAGCCGCGCGGCGTAGAGTTCGCGGGTCCGCAGCCAGGCCGGGCGGGCCAGGGCGCGCTCGTAGAAGGCGCGGACGTTGGGGTAGTCGTCCATCAGCTCGGCCTCGCGGATTTCGCGCAGGACGGTGGCCATCAGGATGTCGGCGACGGTGAAGTCGTCGCCCATGATCCACGCCCTGCCCTCCAGCCGGCGTTCCACCCCCTCCAGCCAGCGGCGGCCGATCATGACCAGGAAGTCGCGGGCCGCCGGGTCCGCGCCCATGAAACCCGCGTCGAACATCGAGATCATCGACAGGGCGGGCGAGACGGTGGCCACGGCGGCGAAGCACCATTGAACCACGTGGGCGCGGCCCTCGGGATCCGACGCCGTCAGCCGGCCCGAGGTCTCGGCCAGATGGATCAGGATGGCGGCGGATTCCGACAGGACCAGGCCGTCGTGCTCGAGCACGGGGATCTGGTTGAACGGGCTGAGGGCCGAGAACTCCGGCCCGTTGGTCTCGCCGCCCAGATAGTCCCAGGCGCGGACCTGATAGGGCAGCCCCATCTCCTCCAGCGCCCACTGGATGCGCATGTCCTTGGTCTCGCCGACCCCGCCGGGGAACATGTTGCCGAAGCCGTGCAGGATGATCATGGGGTCATACTGCTCCTTCTCCCCGTGCAGGAGAAGATGGCCCGCGTGCATCCGGACGTCGGGCTCGCGGCCTCTCCGCCTTGGGAAACTAATGAGGGGAGCCTTCCATGATCCGACACCTTGCGGCCCTTTGCGCGGCCGTCATCGCCCTGGCCTTCACGCCCGTCGCGGTCCGGGCCCAGCCGGGGCCGCCGCCCGATCCGGCCGGCGTGACCCTGAGCGCCGACGAGACCAGAACCGTCGTCCTGTCGCTGGCCCAGGTGCTGCGCGAACGCTTCGCCTTCCGCGACCGGGGCGCCGCCGCCGCGCGGGAGATCGAAGCCATGGAAGGCCGCGGAGAGTTCCGCGGCGCCCGCACCGCCGCCGACCTGCTGGCGCTGATCAACAGCCGCGTCGCGCCGGTGGTGAACGACCGGCATTTCCGCATCCGCTACATGGGGCCCGAGATCATCGCCGGGTTCAGCGAGGGCCCGCCGCCGCCGGAAGAGGTCGCCGCCTACCACGAGGAAGTCCGCCTGCGCGGGTCGGAGATCCCCGAGGTGCGCTGGCTGGCGGGCAATGTCGGCTACCTGCGGATCAACCGGTTCATGGACGCCCCGCCCATCGCCGAGAAGATGGCGGCGGCGATGGGCATGCTGGCCGACACCGGCGCCCTGATCATCGACGTGCGCGGCGCGCCGGGCGGCGAGCCGGCCGGGGTGGCCAACGCCATCGGGCACCTGGTCGACCGGCCCACGCCCACGGTCCACGTCTTCGATCCCGACGGGCCGGCCGAAGGCCGCATCTACCAGGCGGAGCCCCGCACGCCCGCCTTCACCGGCCGCCCCGTCTATGTGCTGATCGACCGCAAGACCGGCTCCGGCGCCGAGGAATTCGCCTATGACCTCCAGGCCATGGGGCGCGCCACCCTGGTGGGCCAGACCACCTGGGGCGGCGCCACGCCCGGCGGATACCGCCCCCTGGCCGCAGGCTTCGCCGCCTTCATCCCGATGCAGATCGTCACCAACACCGTGACCGGCGCCAACTGGGAAGGCGTGGGGGTTCGGCCCGATGTCGAGGTTCCGGCCGACCAGGCCCTGACCGTCGCCCACCGGCTGGCGCTGGAGAGCATCCTGCGCGACGCCCAGGGCGTCCGGCGCGCCATCGCCGAGGAAGGACTGGCGTCACTGACGGGCGGCTGACGCGGGGTGGGGCCGGGTCAGAGGTACGGCCCCACCTTCTTCTCCAGCAGGGCCACCAGCTCCGGCTGCATGAAGGCGTAGTCGTCGGGGATGTTGAGGCAGATGACGCGGGCGCGCTTCAGATGAGCCCTGAAGCGGCGCTGCAGCCGGGCGCGGTGGGCGCGCTCCATGACGAAGATGATGTCCGCCCATTCCACCAGCTCGGCCGAGCAGTGCTCCTCCGCATCCGGCGCCAGGCCGGCGGAGGCGGTCTCGACGCCGGGCCGGAACGCGAACACCTGCTCGGCCGTGGGGGAGCGGAGGCGGTTGCGGGAGCAGAGGAAGAGGAGGTTGGCCATCAGTTCAAATGGAAAAAGCCCGCCATTGCTGACGGGCTTTCCCATATATCCGGTGACGATGAGGGGAGGCTTGCGCCCGCGTGTCTCAAAGCCATTGGTTGTATAGATAGCTGACGAACCCCGAAAAGTCAACCATGATGGCGGTTCCAGCGGGGCCGTTCTGAATGTTCACAGCCGATGAGCTGCGTGATCTGCCGGTGGTCATCTCGGCCCCGCGCTTCGCCACCTATCTGAGGGCGTCGGCCAATGACGTCGAGCGCGCGCTGGAACTCTACCACTGGAATCTCGAGGTATCGGCGGCCTTCATCGTGCCGTTACAGGTCTGCGAAGTCGCGGTCAGGAACGGCGTCGTCGAGGCCATCGAGGCGGTACATGGTCCGAACTGGCCATGGTCGAACGGTTTCATCCGCAGCCTGCCGGTCCCGCGACTGGCGCATCACTACAACCCCCAGACCAATCTTCGATCCGTCGCCGCGCTAGAGCCGACCACGGGCAAGGTGGTCGCGAGCCTGAATTTCGCCTTCTGGGAAAAGACGTTGACCGTCGGTCAGGATGCGCGTCTGTGGATCCCCCATCTGCACGCCGTCTTTCCCGGCATAGCGGCCGCAACGCCGGCGCCCGCAGCCCGCGCCGGAGCCTTCGGCGCGCTCCAGCACATCCGGCACTTCCGCAATCGGATCGCCCATCACGAACCGATCTTCGCGCGCGCGCTGGCGGACGACTATGCCCGCATTCGCGAGGTCATCGGCTGGCGGCGGCCGGTCGCGGCGAACTGGATGGACAAGGTCGAGCGGATCACCGGCCTGCTGGCGGCAAGGCCCTGAGGGGCGGCTTCGGGCGCCAGGCCGGCGGAGGCGGTCTCGACGCCGGGGCGGGACGCGAACACCTGCTCGGCTGTGGGGGAGCGGAGGCGGTTGCGGGAGCAGAGGAAGAGGAGGTTGGTCAGGGGCGGCTGGCCGCGAGCGCGAGACGGAGACGCCCCAGAAAGGGATCATCAGGGCCGTTTATCGGAATGAGCGACTGCATATTGAGCGTGACCTTGTTCGCCCGGCCGTTAGGCAGCCGGAACTCTGCCTCGATCGGCAGCGGGAACGCGCCATCCGCCGGGTAGAGCCGCCCGAGGGAATCTCGCAGCGCCACCAGAGTCTGACCCACCTCAAGGAAATAGGGCTCGGCGCATTCGCCGCCGCCTAGGCCGCTGCCCTCGGCCGCCCCAATGAAGGCGTATCCACCATCGCCCGGGCGCTCAAGCAGCCAGACAGGCAGGCTGTTGGGGTGACTCGCAGGAACCGACGACTCGCCTTGCGGCATGCTTCCGAACACACCGGGGTCATAGCCGGCGATGCGCAACTCTTTCTCGTAGAGGAAATCCACGGTGCTTCCGCCGACCTTCAGAGTCTCAACCGGTTCGAGTTCGAACGCGAACACGTCGGTATACTCGGGACGTCCTTCCGGCACGTCGGTGTCGCCGAACTGGAGATACCACTCGCCTTGGGTGAAGGTGCGGTGGACGAGGCGCCGGGTCTTGACGGTGACGATCTGGATCGTATCCGCCTTGGCGGCGATCTGGGCGGTCAGGTCGCCGCCGACATATTGGCCGTTGTCCCGAAAGGACACCAGCGAGCAGGCCGCGGCGGGCTGAGCGAAGGCGAAGACGCTCGCCGTGAAAGCCAGGGCGAGAAGGCGGCGGGGAAATCCGGAAGATGATGGCACGACAACCCCGACAGAGCACTTCACAGGCAGGCTAAGGCGATTATGCCTAGTCCGGCCATACAGACTAGAGCGGAATATTATCGTGCTTCTTCCACGGGTTCTCCTGAACCTTGTTCTTCAGCGTCCGTAGCGCCTTGATCAACCTCCGCCGCGTCCCGTGGGGCATGATCACGTCGTCGATGTAGCCGAGGCCGGCCGCGACGAAGGGGTTGGCGAAGCGTTCCTTGTATTCGGCCTCGCGCGCCGCCAGGGCCTCGGGGTCGCCGGCTTCCTTGCGGAAGATGATCTCGACCGCGCCCTTGGCGCCCATGAC
>NZ_JAHFPF010000310.1 GCF_023259385.1 Brevundimonas sp.
CGATGCGGTAATCGCTGAACGAGTCCTCATACGATCCAACCTGCTCTCCCGGGGCCGAGATCTGGAAGAAGCTGTGCTGGCCGTTGGGAGGGCAGACCTGTCCGCCGCCGCCCGGCTGGGTGTCGGGGCGATTGACGCAGGTTCCGTTCGGCCGGGAGCCGTCGGCCACGCCGGCGATCTGGTCCAGGAAGGTATCGCGCGCGCCAGGGGTGAAGGCGCCCAGGAAGTAGCGCGCGGCCTCCTGATTGTTGCCCGGCGTCGGCGGAGCATAGCTCGCTCGACCGGTGAAGTTAGGCCGGAAACCCTCGGTGCCGAGGCGTGTGGTGAAGCAGCAGCCGAAGCCGTCCGAGCCGAGACCCAGCACCCAGTTGCCGCCGATGCCGCGCCGGGACTTGTTCTCCTCGGTGTAGCGATAGCCGGCCTTCAGGCGCAGCTGGTCGGTGACCGGATAGGTGATGTCGAAATAAGCCGCGAAGGAATCGGACTGGACGTCCGGGAAGGTGAATTCCGTACCCGAGTAGAACTGGCCCTTGTCGACCACGGACAGGAAGCCGACCTGCTGGCTTTCCTTGAAGTAGAACAGCCCGGTCGACCAGACCGTCTCGGCGCCGGGCGCGGACGACAGCCGCAGCTCATGGACGTCGGATTCCGACAGGGTCAGCCAGTACTGCGTGCCGAAATTGTCGTAGTCGACGTTGGCCGCTCCATAGCCCGGACGCACCACGCCCTCGTTGGACGCGTTGACCTGGTAGTAGTCCACGTTGCGGCGGCTGCCGGTGTATTCCAGCACCGCGGGACCGAAGTCGTAGGACGAGTTCAGCGCCAGGCCCCAGTTGTCATTCTCGACCAGGCCCTGCGGGCCGCGATACAGGACCTCGCGCAGCTCCAGCTGATCGGGCGTGCCGCCGTTGACCAGGCCGTTGCGGATGTTGGTTGCGGGATAGCCGGTGCCGCGCTCGGATTCGAAGTCGCCCATGAAGGTCAGGCGGAAGCGCTCGTTGGGCTGGTAGAGGTAGGTCGCGCGCGCCGAGAACAGCTGCTGCTCGCCGGTCGGATCCAGGCTCTGGTCGTTGCCCACGTTCTCATAGGCGGTGCCGCGATCCACGCCGTACACGGCCAGGCGCAGGGCCTGGTTCTCGCCGATCGGCATGTTGGCGGCGGCTTCGTATCCGGCCGTCTCCAGCGTGCCGACTTCCCCTTGGGCGAATCCTTCGAACACACCCAGACGCGGCATGTTCGGAATGATGTTCAGCGTGCCGGCCACGGCGTTGCGACCGCGCAGGGTGCCTTGCGGCCCCTTGGCCACCTCCACCCGCGCGAGGTCGAAGAACAGTCCGCCGAGACCTCGGGGACGCGGAAGATAGACGCCGTTCAGGTGGGTCGCCGCCGAAGGATCGCCCAGCTCGGTGTTGTTGGCCGTGCCCACGCCGCGGATGTAAATCTGGACGTTGCCTTCCTGGTTCGAGATGGACAGGCCCGGGATGGCGGACTGGAGGTCCTCGATCTGATCGATGCCAACGGCCCGGAGGTCTTCGCCGGTGATGACCTGGGCCACCCCGGCGTAGTTCTGGAGCGTCTGCTCGCGCCGTTCGGCGGTGACGACCACCTCTCCGATGTCAGTGGCCTCGTCCTGCCTTTCCGCCGCAGCGGCAGCCGGAGCCGTCTGCGCCTGGGCTGCACCGGCGGTTATGGCCAGAGACGCGCAGCCGAGCAGAAGCGAACGCTTGAACGTGGTCATGGTCTTCCCTCCCCGTGGACCCTGTTCACCAGGATTCCATCATACCGACGCGCTCACAGGCCCGTCCGTTTCCTCAGGTTACACTGTTCAGATTTGACAGCGCTGTCAATGCAATTTGACAGCGCTGTCACAGAACCTCCCATCAACCGGCCGGATGGGTCGAGAACCGGTCGACCAAAGTATAGTCCACCCGTTCCGCATGGCCCGGTCGCCCGGCGGACGAGGGAAGCAGCAGCCGCGTGGCCGCCGCCGCCATCTCGGCCACCGGCTGGCGAATAGTGGTCAGGGGCGGCGTGCTCAGCATGGCGCTGGGAGTGTCGTCGAACCCACAGACCGCCAGGGCGGCCGGCGTCGCCACGCCGAGCGCGGCCGCGGCGTTGAGTACGCCGAGAGCCATGTCGTCATTGCTGGCGAAGATGGCGGTCGGGCGCTCCGCCCGGCTCAGGATGGCGGTTCCCGCCCGCCGTCCCGAATCGAAGGTGAAGTCGCCTTCAACGATCAGGCCGCGGTCGATCTCCAGGCCATGCCGCTCCATCGCCGCCTCAAAGCCTTCGCGGCGCTTGCGGCTCGCCGCATAGCTGCCCGGTCCGGTGATGAAACCGATACGGCGGTGTCCCAGCGCGATCAGGTGGGCGGTCATGTCCTCCGCGGCCTGCCGGTCGTCCATGAACACCCGCATGCCGCGGTCGAGGTCGACCTCCGCGCCCAGCCGCACGAAGGGCGTGCCGTTGCGCTCAAGAATCTCAAGCACACGGGGATCGTCCGAGTTCGGCGGCGTCAGCAGCACGCCGTCGGGTTTCAGCGACCGCAGCAGGGCCAGGAGCCAGGACTCCAGGCTCGGCGATCCGTAGTCCACCAGTTCGACCATCAGGTGGTAGCCGGCCTTGCGGCATTCGACGAGCGCGCCGTATTCGAGACGACTGAGGTAGTCGTTGCCGCGCCCGCTGCGCCAGTGCTCCAGCGTCAACTCGGCGTCCACGAAGGCGGCGATCAGATAGGACGACGCGCCCGCCAGGGCGCGGGCCGACAGATTGGGCCGGTAGTCGAGGCTCTCGACGGCGGCCAGCACCTTGGCCTCGAGCTTGGCGCTGACATTCGGTCCACGGTTCAGCACGCGAGACACGGATTTTATGGAAACGCCCGCAAGGGCGGCGACATCGTAGATCGTCGCGGTCATCGTGGCGGCAGCCTCCCCGGTGACGGTGTCCAGTGGTCCGTCAGCGGGACTGATATGCGGTCTTCGCCGCGCATCACGCAAGATTTCGCTCGCTCCATAAATCGACATTGGCCACTGTCCGCGCACCATGAAGGCTGTCCAAGACCTTGAGGGCGGTCCCGCGACCCCCGTCCGAGCAGGCTTCATCGCCGTCCTGACCCTGGCCTATGTCGGGGCGTTCATCGCCTTTGTCCCCCTGCTCTCCCTGCTGGTTCCGCTGCAGGCCCAGAGCCTGGCCCCGGCTGACAAGATAGGCCTCCTCAGTCTCGTCACCCTTTGGGGCGCGCTGGTCGCCAGCGTCGCCAACATGGCCGTGGGCTGGGCCAGCGACCGGACCCGGCACCGGCTGGGGCGGCGCCGCCCGTGGATCATGGCCGGCCTGGCGGGCGTGCTCCTCGCCTATGCGCTCATCGCGGCGGCGCGGAGCCCGCTCGTCCTCGTCGCCGGCGTGATGCTGTTCCAGCTGGCCTTCAACATGATGTTCGCGCCGTTGACCGCCGTCCTGGCGGACCGTGTTCCCGATGGACAGAAGGGCCGCGTCGCCGCCTTCCTGGGCCTCGGTGCGCCGCTGGGGGCCGCCAGCGGCGTGCTGATCACCGCGCCGCTCTTCGCCGACACCGGGCCACGGATGACCCTGCTCGGCCTACTGGTCGTCGGCTGCCTCCTACCCTTCCTGCTGACCTATCGCGAAGCGCCGGCGGCGGGGGT
>NZ_JAHFPF010000065.1 GCF_023259385.1 Brevundimonas sp.
GATGTTGCCCGTGGCCGCGACCATGGCGAAGGCCGTGGTCGGCAGGAAGCCGCCGAACCAGCCGTTGCCGATGTGATAGGGCAGGGACATGGAGGTGTAACGCACGCGGGTGGGGAACATTTCCACCAGCGCCGCCGCGATCGGCCCGTAGACCATGGTCACGTACAGCACGAGCACGAACAGGATGCCGACCACCAGCGGCTTGTTCACCAGGGCGCTGTCCGCCTTGGCCGGATAGCCGGCGGCGGTCAGGGCGGCGCCGAGGCCCTTCTCCCATTCCGCCTTGCCGGACGGGTCAGCAAGGCCCGGCACGACCGTGTCGCCGATGCGGACCTCGGCGACCGTCCCGGCGGGCGCGGCGACGGTCTCATAGGTGACGCCCGCCTTGGCGAGGTAGGACTTGGCCATGTCGCACGAGCTGTCGAACACGGTCTTGCCTACGGGATCGAACTGGAAGGCGCAGTCGGCCGGATCGGCGACCACGGTCACCGGCGCGCTCGCCGTCGCCGCCGCCAGCCGCGGATTGGCCGCGCCGGTCAGGGCGTGGAACAGCGGGAAATAGGTCAGGGCCGCCAGCAGGCAGCCGATCAGGATGATCGGCTTGCGCCCCACCTTGTCCGACAGCCAGCCCCAGAAGACGAAGAAGGGCGTGGCCAGCGCCAGCGAGATGGCGATCAGCACATTGGCCAGCGCCGGATCGACCTTCAGCGTCTTCTCCAGGAAGAACAGGGCGTAGAACTGGCCGGTGTACCAGACCACGGCCTGACCGGCGGCGAGGCCGAACAGGGCCAGCAGCACCAGCTTCAGATTGGGCCATTTGCCGAAGCTGTCCTTCAGCGGCGTGGTCGATCCCCGCCCTTCGGCTTTCATGCGGGCGAAGGCCGGGCTCTCGGCCAGCTTCAGCCGGATCCACAACGACACGCCCAGCAGCAGGATCGAGACCAGGAAGGGGATGCGCCAGCCCCATTCCTTGAACGCCTCCTCGCCGATCGCCGAACGCACGCCCAGGATGACCAGCAGGCTCAGCATCAGGCCCGCCGTCGCGGTGATCTGGATGAAGGAGGTATAGAAGCCCCGCTTTCCGGGCGGGGCGTGCTCGGCGACATAGGTGGCCGCGCCGCCGTACTCGCCGCCCAGCGCCAGGCCCTGCACCAGCCGCATCAGCACCAGCACCACCGGCGCCGCCACCCCGATGGCGGCGTAGGACGGCAGCAGCCCGACCACGAAGGTCGACAGCCCCATCAGCAGCATGGTCACCAGGAAGGTGTTCTTGCGCCCCCACAGGTCGCCCAGCCGCCCGAAGAAGACGGCCCCGAACGGCCTGACCGCGAACCCGGCGGCGAAGGCCATCAGGGCGAAGATGAAGCCGGTCGTCTCGTTCACGCCCGAGAAGAACTGGGCCGTGATGATCGCCGCCAGCGACCCGTACAGATAGAAATCGTACCACTCGATCACCGTCCCGACGGACGAGGCGAGGATGACCAACCGGTCGCTGCGGTCCACGGTGCGCCCTTCGGCGGCGGCTTCGGTCATGGTCCCTCCCCGGACAGTGGCGAAAGGGAGCGTGGACCGGATTTCCGGAGGACGCCAGCCGCCTTGCGACCGGTTTTGACGCATCGGCGTGCGATCCTGCGGTCCGTCGATCCACGGCCTGGAGGAGTCCGGATGGTCCGGAAATCCACCCTCAGCAATAACAAGGACTTGCGTTCTCCATCCGGACGCATCGGACGGTGTCTTTCAGCCTCGGCGGAACGGTGCGCCCGGATAGGAAAAGGGCCCCCGCCGTTCGCACGACGAGGGCCCCGGGTCGGGAAGGATGTCAGTCCAGGCTCAATCGCTGTCGCTGTCGTCGTCCGAGGCGACCAGGACGGCGATGATCACTACGCCGGCGGCGATGGCGGCCAGCGGAATGCCGGCGAATTCGCTGGCGGCGTCGGCCCGGGCGCCCACGCGGTCGCCGACGCGAGCGGTGGCGGTGGTCTGGGCGGCGACGGCCTGGCCCGCGACGAGCAGGGCGCCGACAGCGACGGCGGCGATGGCTTTCTTCATTGGGGTTCTCCTGAGCGGTCGGGAATCGTGACCACCGAGGTCGCACGACAGGAACGGAATTTCCATCGCCAAGGGAGATTTGAGGAGACTCCCGGCGCCGGTCCTAGCGGACGGCGGCGGCGCCCTTGCCCTCGACCCGTCCCTGCACCTCGGCCAGCGAGGTCATGGCGTTGTCGCCGGGCGTGGTCATGGCGATGGCCCCGTGTGCCGTGCCGAAGTCCACCGCCGCCTGCGGCCCGAGTCCGCTCATGAAGGCCCAGGCCAGTCCCGAGACGAAGCCGTCGCCGCCGCCGACCCGATCCAGCACGGCGACCTCGCTGACCGGCGTGGCGTAGCGCTCGCCGCCCAGCCACAGCACTCCGCCCCAACGGTTGACCGAGGCCGAGACCGGGTCGCGCAGGGTGGCGGCGAAGACCTGCACGTTCGGCAGCTCCTTCGCCAGACGGGCCACGAGGGCGTCGAAGGGCCGGCTGTCCGCCGGATCGGCGCGGCGGTCCGCCGTCTCGATCCCCAGGCAGGAGGCGTAGGCGTATTCGTCGCCGACCAGCACATCGACCAGCCCGGCGATCTCGCGGTTCACGCGGCGGGCGGCGTCGGGGTCCGGATGGCTGGACCACAGGCTGGCGCGATAGTTCAGGTCGTAGCTGACCACGACGCCGTGCCGCTTGGCGGCGCGGATGGCGGCCAGGGTCGTCTCGGCGGTGGCCTCGGACAGGGCGGCGAAGATGCCGCCGGTGTGCAGCCAGCGCACGCCTTCCGAACCGAACAGCGCATCCCAATCGACCTCGTCCGGCCGGATCTGCGAGGCTGAGGAATTGGCCCGGTCGGAGCAGCCCAGCGCCCCGCGCACGCCAAAGCCGCGCTCGGTGAAGTTCAGCCCGACCCGGGTGTTGCGGCCCACCCCGTCGGCCTCGCGCCACAGGATGTGGGACGTATCCACGCCGCCCTGCAGGATCAGGTCCTCGACCAGCGCCCCGGTCTCGGTGCGGGGCAGGGCGGTGACGACCGAGGTCCTCAGGCCGAAGGTCTTCCTCAGGCCGCGCGCCACATTGTACTCGCCGCCGCCCTCCCAGACCTGGAAGGATCGGGCGGTGCGGATGCGGCCCTCGCCCGGGTCCAGCCGCAGCATGACTTCGCCCAGGGCGACGGCGTCCCAGCGGCAGTCCGCGGCGGGCTTCAGGCCCTTCAGGTCGGTCATTTGAGCAGCGAGGGCAGCCACAGCGAAAGCGCCGGCACGAAGGTGACCAGCATCAGCACCGCGGTGCAAGCCAGATAGAAGGGCCAGATCGAGCGCAGGCTGTGGGTCATCGGCACCTTGGCGATGGCGCTGCCCACGAACAGCACCGAGCCCACCGGCGGGGTGATCAGGCCGATGCCGCAGTTGAGCAGCAGGATGACGCCGAACTGCACCGGATCCACGCCGAAGGCCTTGGCCACCGGCAGGAAGATCGGGGTGCAGATGATGATCAGCGGCGCCATGTCCATGAAGGTGCCCAGGATCAGCAGGATGACGTTGATCAGCAGCAGGATCAGGATCGGGTTGTCGGTCAGGGTCTGCAGCAGGCTGACCATCATCGACGGCACCTGCAGATAGGCCATCAGCCAGCCGAAGGCGCCCGCGCAGCCGATGATGAACAGCACCGCGCCCGAGGTCCGCGCCGCGCCTGTGCAGGCCGCCTTGAAGGCGTCCCACTTCATGTGGCGGTAGACGATGCCGGTGATCACGGTGGCGTAGACCACGGCGATCGACGCGCTTTCCACCGCGGTGAAGATGCCCGCCCGGATGCCGCCGAAGATGATGCCGACCAGCAGCAGGCCGGGAATGGCGGCGACCAGCCGGCTGGCGACGACGCGGAAGCCGGGGAAGGGCTCGGCCGCATAGCCGCGGCGGCGCGCCATCACATAGGAGACGATCATCAGCGAGACGGCCAGCAGGCCCGCCGGGATGATGCCGGCCGCGAACAGGTCCGAGATCGACACCCCGCCTCCGGCCGAGGCCGAGTACAGGATCATGTTGTGAGACGGGGGCACCAGCAGGGCGACCAGCGCCGCCGAGATGGTCACGTTGACGGCGTAGTCGCTGTCATAGCCGCGCTTCTGCATCTGCGGGATCATGGTGCCGCCGATGGCCGAGACGTCGGCGATGGCGCTGCCCGAGACGCCGCCGAACAGGGTCGAGCCGACGACCGTGACCTGGCCCAGGCCGCCGCGCACATGGCCCACCATCGAGGAGGCCAAGGCGATCATGCGGTCGGACAGGCCGCCCTTCATCATCAGTTCGCCGGTGAAGATGAACAGTGGGATGGCCAGCAGGGCCACGGAGGTGATGTCGGACCCCATCTGCTGGAACACCACGATGGGCGGCAAGGCCAGGTAGAGCACCGTCGCCAGCGTCGCGGCCAGCAGCGAGAAGGCGACCGGCACGCCGATGACCAGCAGCACAGCCAGCAGGCCGAAGAGGATGATGTACTCCATGGTCAGTCCCCGGCTTCGGTGGTTTCGGGCGCGTGGTAGTCGCCGGTCAGCAGACGCTCGATCGAGAACAGCAGGATCAGCGATCCGCCGACGCACAGACCCGCGAACTTCAGGCCCGCAGGCAGGGGCGCGCCCGCCATGGTGACCGGCCACTCGTCGATCATCAGGGTCCCGCCCAGCACCATCAGGCCCGCGCCGGACGCCGCTGCGATCAGCCGCGACAGGGACTTGAGCAGCCATTGGGGGCGTTCGGGCAGGGCGTGCAGGACGGTCTGGAAGGCGAAATGGGTCTCGCGCCGCACGGCGACCGCGGCCCCGAACATGACGGCGAAGCTCATCAGCAGAAGGGCCAGGGGCTCGGTCCAGCCGGGGCTGTCGTTCAGCACATAGCGGGCGAACACCTGCCAGGCCTGGATCAGGGCCATGGCGACCAGCGCCGCTCCCGCCAGTCCCAGGACGAAGACGGCCAGCCCGTCGAGCGCGCGGGTCAGACCGCGTCGGGATTCAGACATTCGGGCCCTCCCTGAGCGCCGATAGGGTGTGCGCGGTCGTTCAGGCGACCGCTGCGATACGTTCGTGGAGCGCGCGCAGACGCGGCTCGGAAAGATACTTGTCCAGCACCGGGCGGACCGTGGCGGCGAAGGCGGCCTTGTCGACCTCGCTCACCTGCACCCCGGCGGCCAGCACGGTCGCCCGGGCCTCGGCCTGCCGCTTGTCCCACGCGATGCGCATGACCTGCACCGACCGGCGGGCCACGTCGCGGACCAGGTCGCGGTCAGCGGGCGTCAGCTGTTCGAAGCTGGCCCTGGACATCAGCAGGGCGTCCGGCGCGAAGGAATGCTCGGTCTGGCTCCAGTACCGGGCCACCTCGAACTGGCGGCTGGACTGATAGCTGGGCCAGTTGTTCTCGGCCCCGTCGATCAGATGGGTCTGCAGCGACGAAAAGACCGCGCCGAAGGTCAGCGGCGTCGGGTTGGCGCCCATGGCCCGGATGGAGTCCAGGAAGATGTCCGACTGCGGCGAGCGCATCTTCAGCCCGCGCATCTGGCCCGGCTCGCTCACCGGGTGGCGGACGTTGTAGAAGCTTCGCGGCGCGGCGTCGTAGTAGGCCAGGCCGACCAGGTCGCGGCCCTCGAACACGTTCAGCAGCTCGGCGCCAATCTGCCCGTCAATGACTGCCCGCACATGGGCGACGTCGCGGTAGACATAGGGCAGGGCCAGCAGCCGGGTCTCGGGGAAGGCGTTGTTCAGCGCGGCTACGGCGACGCGGCAGATGTCCACCGCCTGGAAGCGGGTCAGGCCGATGGAGTCGTCCTCAGTGCCCAGCTGCCCGGCCGGGAACTGGCGGATGCCGATGCGGCCGCCGGTCAGTCGGCCCAGCTCCTCGCCCATCCATTTGACGGCGGCGACGGTGGGGTAGTCGGCGGGGTGGACGTCGACGGCGTTCAGCACCGTGCGCCCGCCCGTCGCGCGCGGCGAACAGGCGGTCAGGCCGAGGCCGGAGATCCCGGCGAGCGCGAGGGTGCGGCGGGTCAGGCTCATCTGGCGTCTCCCACGGCCGGGATGGCCACGCAGGCGATCCGGCCGTCCGGGCCGAAGTCGGCGACGGCCGACTGGCCGATGGCGATCGGATGCACGCCGGTGGCGGCGCCCGTCGAGATCAGCTGTCCGGCCTCGAGGCGGCGGCCCCGGCGGTGCAACAGGTTCAGCAGGAAGGCCAGCGAGTCCAGCGGGCCGTTGGGGATCGAGGCGGCGCCGCCCGCGCCGACGATCGCGCCGTCGATGGCGGTGGTGCAGGTCAGGCCCGCCAGCCGCTCGCGCCAGTCGGCGATCTCGGCGCCCAGGATCAGGCCGGCGTTGTTGCCGAAGTCCGAGGCGGTGACGGCGGGGCCGTGGTCGTTGATGCCGGGGAAGGGGCTGCCCGCGATCTCGACGCCGGTGAAGACCCGGCTCACGAGGGCGGCGACGGTCCCGGCCGTCCAGTCGTCGCGGTCGGGAGCGGTCTCAGCCAGCTCGATCACATATTCGGCCTCGACGGCGGCGAAGCCTCCGGCGATCACGCCGAAGGGCGTCGGGCGATCGGCCTCGGCGGCCCAGACGGCCTTCGAGAAGATCGGTCCCGCCAGGCGTCCGACGCCGAAGCGGGCGTCCCACGGCGCGTTGATCCGGCCCAGCTTCCAGCCCGCGATCCGGTCCGGCCACAGGGCGATGGCCTCGTCCTGGACAGCGTAGGCCGCCTCCAGCGAGTCGGGGTGCGCGCCCGGATAGGACGGCACGGCCCGCGCCGTCCGTCGGGCGTCGGTGAAGGCGCGCGCGATCGGCGAACCGCTTGAATTGTCGTGTGCGTGGCTCACGCCGCCTCCCATTTGCAGTGGACATTGCGCAGGAAGGAAACCGGTGTCAATTTGAATCCGGCGACGCCCGTCCGGCGGCGCTTTCAGCACAAGGCCGCGGTCACAGTCGGTCAGGCTAAAGGATGGAAACATGACCCTCGCCCGTCTGGCAGCCCTGGCGGCCGCGTTCCTGCTGCCGGTAACGGCCCCGTCCGCCGGTCTCGCCCAATCGCCCACATCGACTCCGGCCGAGGCCGCGCTTCCCGCCTTCCCCGGCGCCCTGGGCTGGGCCGCGCGGACGCCCGGCGGACGCGGCGGACGGATCATCCGCGTGACCAATCTGAACGGGGAGGGGCCCGGCTCCCTGCGCGAGGCGATCGAGGCTGACGGTCCGCGCATCGTGGTGTTCGAGGTCGGCGGGGTCATCGACCTGAACCGCAGGACGCTGAAGATCACCAACCCCTTCATCACCATCGCCGGCCAGACCGCGCCCTCGCCGGGCGTCACCCTCATCCGCGGCGGCATGGACATCGGCGGCCATGACGTGATCGTCCAGCACATCCGCATTCGCCCCGGTTCGGCGGAACAGGGCTGGATGAGCGGCTGGGACGAGGACAGCATCTCCACCCAGGCGGCGTATAACGTCATCGTCGATCACTGCAGCCTGGAGTGGGGCACGGACGAGAACCTGTCCGCCTCCGGCCCGCGCTTCACCGGCGCGACGCCCGAGGAATGGCGCGCCGGAACCAGCCACGACATCACCTTCTCGAACAATCTGATCGCCGAGAGTCTGGCCTATTCGACCCACGCCAAGGGCGAGCACTCCAAGGGCTCGCTGATCCACGACAACGTCACCGGCCTGCTGATCATCGGCAACCTGTACGCTCACAACTATGAGCGCAGCCCGCTGTTCAAGGGCGGGGTGCACGGGGTCATCGTCAACAACCTGATCTACAATCCGGGGCCGCGCGCCCTGCACTACAACCTGGCCCCCGAGGAGTGGCTGGATCACCCCTATGAGGTCGGCAAGATGACCGCGATCGGCAACGTCCTGCGCGCCGGGCCGTCGACCCCGACCAATCACCTGGCCTTCCTGATGATCGGCGGGGCGGGGGATCTGGAATACTACGGCCGCGACAACATCGCCGTGGACCAGGTCGGCGAGCCGATCCGCATGTTCGGCCGCTACACCACCGCCCCGGCCCGCATCATCGAGACGCGCCGACCGCCGGTCTGGTGGGAGGGGCTGACTCCCATCCCGGCCGAGCAGGTGCAGGTCTCGGTCCTGTCGCAGGCCGGCGCCCGCCCGTGGGACCGCGACATGCGCGACGTGCTGCTGGTCGCCGAAGTCGCCGAGGGCCGCGGCCAGATCATCGACCATGAGCGGCAGGTCGGCGGCTATCCGCCCATCCGCGAGGCGACCCGCAAACCCTTCAATCCCGACGACTGGGACCTGCGTTTCATGACGCCCCTGCGCGACGAGGTCCTGGACCGCCCCGCGTCGAGGAACCACACCTGAGCCGCTGACACGGGACACGGCTCAGTTTAAGGACGGTGTTCGGCCAGAGAGACTTGACGCGTGAATGACACCAAGCGACCCGGCGGCAAGCCCGCCACCATCAACGACATCGCCCGCCTGGCCGAGGTGTCGAAGAAGACGGTGTCGCGTGTGATCAACAACTCCCCCTTCGTGAAGGAGGAGACACGCAAGCGGGTCGAGGCGGTGATCGCCGAGCATGGCTTCAGCCCTGATCCGCAGGCGCGGGGATTGGCCTTCCGCCGGTCCTTCCTGGTCGGGATGATCTACGACAACCCCAGCCCTAACTACGTCGTGAACATGCAGCAGGGCGTGCTGGACGCCGTGCGCGGCGCGGGCCTGGAACTGGTCGTCCATCCCTGCAACCGCGCCTCGCCGACCTTCCTGGACGAGGTCCGCGCCTTCGTCGTGCGCCAGAAGCTGTTCGGCGTGGTCATGCCGCCGTCGGTGTCGGAAGACGACCGGGTCATCGAGATCCTCAAGGACGCCGACTGCCCCTATGTCCGCATCGCCTCGGTGTCGCTGGACGAGCCGGCCTGCATGGTGGTGACGAACGACAGCCGCGGCGCGGCCCAGGCGGCGCGTCACCTGGCCGAGCTGGGCCACACGCGGGTCGCCTTCATCTCCGGCCCCGACACCTTCCGCTCGTCGTTTGAGCGGGGCAGGGGCTTCCGCGAGGGGCTGGCCGAGCACGGCCTGTCGATGGACGACGCCTATGTCCGCGCGGGCGCCTACACCTTCGAGTCCGGAGCGGAGGCGGCGCAGAGCCTGCTGGCCATGGCGAACCCGCCGACCGCCATCTTCGCGGGCAATGACGAAATGGCCATCGGGGTCATGAAGGCCGCGCGCGACGCCGGTCTGGACGTTCCGCGCGACCTGTCCATCGTCGGCTTCGACGATCTGCCCATGGCCTCGCGCGTCTGGCCCAACCTGACCACCGTCCGCTTGCCCATCCGCGACATGGGCCGCATGGCGGCCGAGAAGCTGACGGCCGGCCTGCGTGGACTGGACCCCGCGACGCTGGTCCAGCCCGAGGTCGATCCGTCGCTGATCGTGCGGGAATCGACCGCACCGCCGAGGGGTTGACGACCGAAGGCTATTGACGACTACAGATGTAGATGCAAGATCATCTACAGATGTAGTTGAAGGTTGCCCGATGGAACGGATCAGTGAAGGCGAGCAGGCGGTGCTTGAGGTGCTGTGGCGTCAGGCCCCGCTCTCGGCGACCGACATCATCGACCGGATCGAACCGTCCCGCGACTGGAGCGCCAGCACGGTCAAGACCCTGCTGGCCCGGCTGGTGGCCAAGGGCGCCGTGTCGCACGAGGGCGAGGGGCGCCGCTTCCTCTACTCGCCGCTGCTGACCCGGGACGCCTTTCTCGCCACCGAGTCGCGCCGGATGATCGACCGTCTGTTCGGCGGTCGGGCGGCGCCGCTGGTCGCCCATCTGGCGGAACAGGATCAACTGTCCGATCGGGACCTCGCCGAGATCGAGGCGCTGCTGCAGTCGTTGAAGTCATGACCGACTGGCTGCTTCAGGCCCTGCTCGGTTCGACGGTTCTCGGCGCCGTCGTCCTGCTGGTCAGGCCCTGGGTCCTGCGTCGTCTGGGACCCCGGATGGCCCATGGCCTGTGGCTGCTGCCCGTCGTTCGCCTAGGGCTTCCGCCGACGCCGGCCTGGAGCGTGCACAGTTCCGCCGTGGCCGCCTTCGGGGAGGAGGCGACAGGCGTCGCGGCCCAGATCGTTCGGCCTGACGCGCTGGTCCAGATGCTCGTCGTGCTCTGGGCGGCCGGGGCCCTGGTTCATCTCGTTCGGGGGCTGTTCGACTATGTCCGGTTCATGCAGCGCGCCGGGGCGGCGGTCGTCGGCCCGGAGGAGACCCTCGACGGCGTCGCGGTGCGGACCAGCGCTTTCGTGACCGGGCCCGTGGCGGCCGGGATCTGGAAGCGGCGCATCTTCCTGCCGCTGAACTTCCGTCAGCGGTTCGACCCGGATCAGCGCGTGCTGGCCCTCGCCCACGAGCGCGCCCACCATCGCCGTCATGACATCGCCTGGAATTTCGTCGCCCTGGTCGCGCTGTCGATCCACTGGTTCAACCCGTGGGCCCACCACGCCTACCGCCTGTACCGGCTGGATCAAGAACTGGCGTGCGATCGCGACGTCCTCGCCGCCTCGCCCGTATCCCCCGAAGCCTACGGCAGGCTGATCGCGAGCGCCTCCCGGACCGGCGGCGTCAGCCCGGTCTGCGCGCTGAGCAAGGCGGACCTGATCAAGCAGAGGCTGGTCGCCCTGACCCGGCCCGCCGGTCTTTCGCCGAGATGGGCGGCGGCGTCCCTCGCCCCCGCCGTGATCCTGGCCCTGGCGGCGACCGCCCCGATCAGTATCAGCGGGGCCGATGGCGTGGCGGCCATCGTATCGGCGGCGGCCCGGCCGAAACCCGCTCCATCCCCCGCTCCATCCCCCGCGGCGTCGCCGACGCCTGAGCCGGACAGCGCCCCGTCGGTGGCTCGCCGGCCGCCGTCTCGCCACCGTGCGTCGCCCGCACCCGTGCCTACACTAGCGACGCAGCGCCTCACCGCCCGGGCCGTCGCCGCGGAACCGACGCCCTCGGTGGATGAAGACCGCACCTCCCCCGACTATCTGGCCCGAAGACGGGCGATCGGCCTGGCCAGAAGCCGGTGGCGGATGGAGCATCCGGCCGAGGCCGCCCGGGCCCGCGGCCGCCCCATCCCCGCATCCCTCTCGCTCGCGCCCTGACCACGCCGCTTCGCGGCCGTCTCCAGCAGGACAACCGACCATGCAGATTCTATCGACGGGCGGACTCCGCCCGGCCGGATCCTCGCGCCTGATGCGCATCCTTCGACGGGCGCTAATCGCGATCGCGCTGATCGTTCCAGGGGCGGCGGTCGCCCAGAACGGCGCCAGACCGGCGGATGCGACGGAGCAGGTTGATCGGTATCTGCAGATGCAGATGCAGCGGCTGCAGATCCCGGGCCTGGCCGTCGCGGTGGTCAAGGACGGCCGGCTGGTTCTTGAGCGCCACTATGGAACCGCCAGCGTCGAGTTTGGCGTTCCCGTGTCCACGGACACCGTTTTCGCCATCAACTCCGTGACCAAGGCCTTCACCGGCGTCGCCGCCATGCGTCTGGTCGAGGCGGGGCGGCTGGACCTTTCGGCGCCGGTCGACCGCTACCTGGCCGATCTGCCCGAGGCCTGGCGCGCCGTCACCATCCGCCAGCTGCTCAGCCACACGTCCGGCCTGCCCGACGTCCTGCGCGCGCCCACGGTGGAGACCGATGCGGCTGCGGCCTGGGCCTGGGTCCTGGCCCAGGACATCCGTTTCCCGCCCGGGGAGCGCTTCAACTACTGCCAGACCAACTACACCTTGATCCAGCGGGTGGTGAACCAGCTCGAGGGCCGGGCGCCGGACGCGCCCCTGGCCGAGGAACAACTGGCCATCGCGGGCATGGCGGACACCCGTTATGGCGACGCCTACTCCGTTATCGCGAACCGGGCGCCGACCTATCGCTGGACCCTCGGCGAGCCGATGATCGCCGGCTATCGCGCCGCCTCGGCCACGAGCCCCGGCGTCATGACGGCGGTCTCCGAACGGTTCCTGCCGTTCCGCCGCGCCTCCTCGGGCCTGAACAGCTCGGCCGGCGACCTGGCGCGATGGCTGATCGCCCTCCAGGACGGGAAGATCCTGAGCGCGGCCAGCCTGGAGACGCTATGGACCCCGGTCGCCTTCAACGACGGGAGCAAGGGCCAATGGGGACTCGGATGGCAGGTCCTGGCCCGCGGAACCCATCGGTCGGTGGGCATGACCGGCGGCGGCCGGGCCGCGGTCTCCCTCTATCCGGACGACGGCGTCGGGGTGGTCATCCTGACCAATCTCACCGGTTCGTATCCGGAAGACATGATCGACAAGATCGCCTCGATCTACGCCCCCGATCTGGACCTGGCCGGCGTGCCGGCGCTGCGCATCGCGCTTGAGGAGGGGGGCTATGACCAGATCATGGCCGCCGCCTCGGCGATCGAGCAGGGCCATCCGGGCCTGATCTGGCCGGAGGCCGAGCTGAACGACTGGGGCTACCGCCTGCTCAGCACCGGCCGCCCCCGCGACGCGCTTCAGGTCTTCCGCCTGGCGGCCGATCGCTATCCCGACAGCGGCAACGCCCACGACAGCCTGGCCCAGGCCCTGCTGGTCAACGGCGACGACGGCGGCGCGACGGTCCACTATGCGCGCGCCGTCGCGCTGGATCCGGCCAACACCAGCGCGGCCCGGCATCTGGCCGAGCTGCGCGCCGGCCCGCCTCGCTGAGGCGCGACCTTTCGCCGGTCTCAGGCGGTCTCGAGCGCGGGGCTTTGGACCAGGCCCTTGATGTAGGCGCGGATGCCTTCGTCCGTGGCGTTGGCGAAGAAGTATTCCTGGAAGCGCTCGCCCGCGACGGCGGCCTTCAGCAGGTCCTGATCGACGGTCTTCAGGACGGTCAGCATATCGTGGCAGGTGACGGCCTTGAGGTCCTTCAGGACGCCCCGGTTCTTGCGCATGATCTCGGCGCGTTCCTTGGGATAGCCCAGGCCGCGTTCACCCTCGAACAGCTTGCGATAGACGTCCTGCAGGTTCAGCTCGGCCGCCCAGCCGAAACCCTTGGCGTAGGGCATGGCGATGGCGTTGCCGTCGTTGATCTGGCCGAACAGGAAGGCGTCGGTGGGGTCGATGATCAGGCCGCAGAACACGCCCGGCATGGCGTTGGCGGCCAGCATCGAGCCCGTGCCGGTGCCGCAGCCGGTCACCACGAAGTCGGCGGCGCCCGAGTTCAGCAGAATCCCCGTCAGCAGGCCGTTCATGACGTAGGTCAGCGAGGCCTTATCCTCGGGCGTGTACATGCCGTAGTGGAACACCTCGTGGCCCAGGGGCTCGGCCACCGCGGTCAGGGCCGCATGGACCGTCTCGCTCTTTGCGGCCTGGCTGTTCTCGATGATCAGGGCGATTTTCATGGCGTTCCTCCGGTGGAGACAATGGGCGGAGCGGCGCGTCGGCTCCAGCCCAGTCCCCGTTTGCATCGGGTTATGACACCGGTTACCTATGCATTCAATCTGCATCAGACAAGCCGGGAGGGAAAGCATGTCGACGAGCGCGCGTTCGTGCGAAATCCTCCTGACCGGCGCTGTGTCCGCCCCTCGTGAGGTCCACTGAAATGAACCCCTTCGACCTCTCGGGCCGCACGGCCCTCGTCACCGGCGCCAACACCGGACTGGGTCAGGCCATCGCCGTAGGTCTGGCGCAGGCGGGGGCGGATATCGTCGCCGTCGGTCGTTCGGCGCCGACCGAGACGGCCGCCCTGGTGCAGGCCGCCGGCCGCGCCCTGCACGCCATCCCGGCGGACCTGTCCACTATCGCCCCGATCGCCGACGTGGTGGCCAAGGCCGTGGACGCGGTCGGCGCGGTCGACATCCTGGTGAACAACGCCGGCATCATCCGCCGCAACGACAGCCTGGACTTCACTGAAGAGGACTGGGACGCGGTCATCGACACCAATCTGAAGACCGCCTTCTTCCTGAGCCAGGCCGTGGCGCGCACCTGGGTCGACGCCGGGCGCGGCGGCAAGATCATCAACATCTGCTCGATGCTCAGCTTCCAGGGCGGCATCCGGGTGCCGTCCTACACGGCGTCCAAGAGCGGTCTGGCCGGGCTGACCCGCCTGCTGGCGTGCGAATGGGCGTCCAGGGGCATCAACGTCAACGGCATCGCGCCCGGCTATTTCTCGACCAACAACACCGAGGCCCTGCGCGCGGACGAGACGCGCAACCGCGACATCCTGGCCCGCATTCCGGCGGGGCGGTGGGGCGACCCGTCCGACCTCGGCGGCGCGGCCGTCTTCCTGGCGTCCGACGCCTCCGCCTATGTCCACGGCACGGTGCTGGCGGTGGATGG
>NZ_JAHFPF010000066.1 GCF_023259385.1 Brevundimonas sp.
AACTCCTGACTCTTGTCGGCGAACCGACATGCCCCCAATCCGCGCGCCGTCCCGGCGTTCCTGGAAAACCGCGAATCGCCGACGTCCGTGGTTCGGTCGCCTCAGGGCGCGCGGTCGTTGAGCAGGTTCAGCAGGCCGAGGATGCTCTTCACCGTGAACCAGACGGTGATCAGCAGCCACAGGATGCCGAAGAGGATCAGGAAGGGAATGCCCACCAAGATCATCGACAGCACCGCGCTGACCGCCAACCCGATCCAGCAGCCGATCGTCCACCAGAAGACCGACCAGAACAGCTTGATCTGCGCATCCAGATGGTCGCGCGAGAGGCCGGTGGCGGTGTCGCGCGAGGCGTAGGCGACCACCAGGCCGACCAGCACCAGGATGTTCGCGCTCGGAATGGACAGGATGTAGAGGGCCCAGGTGATCAGCGCCGGAACCCTGCCGCCGTCGCCGCTTCCGCTGTCAAAGCGCGGCGTGTCAGAATCCTGAGGGGGCACATGCGACATCGGGTTGTCTCTCTTTCAGATCCACCAGCTTCGTGGGCTGGAAATGGCGCGGCCTGATTTCAGGTTCCAGACGCCGGTGGCGCCGCGCAGCACGACCCACAGCGCCGCCAGGAACAGGATGGGAACGCCCAGGGCGAAGGGCGCCGCCAGCAGGATCACCCCCGCCACGACCGCCACCGCCGCGGCCCACAGGGTCCGCTGCTGATAGATGAAGTGCGACCGCGCCAGGGCGTCGTCCGGACCGGGCCGTCCGGTCACGGCGAACAGGGCGATCACCGCCGAAGCGCCCAGCGTCGGCACGGCCAGCAGGATCAGGGCGTATACGGCATACAGGCCCATGCCGCCCGGCGGGTCCTTGACCGGCGCGGCGCGCGAACGCGAATGGCCGGTGAAGTCGGGCGAGGCCTCGAAGATCGAATCGGCGGAGGCCGGGCGCCGGTCGGGCGTCGCCGGCTCCGGGGGCTTCGCACGGACGGGCGGAGGATCGAACAGATCGGGTTCGGGTTCCGGCTGCGGAGCCGCCTGGGGTTCCGGCTCCTGTTCGGGCGTGGGCTCGGGCTCCGGCGTCACGTCGCGCGGACGGCCCTCGAGCGCCGCCGCCGAGGCGAAGCCGACATGATCATCATGATCATCAGGGTGTTGGGGATCGCCGGGTTCGGCCATCGGGGGTCCTTCGAGTCCGTCCTCAGGTATGACGGTCCGGCTCGCGGGGCGCAACCGCCAGAGTCCGGAGACTAGCGGCTCATCACCAGTTCGCAGCCCGGAACCTCGTCGCCGCCCAGGGCGCCCGGCTTCTCGACCCGCACGGTGCAGCGCCGCACGCGCGCATCCCCAAGCATGGCCACGGCCAGCCGTTCGGCGAAGGTCTCGACCAGGCCCACGTGGCCCTCGGCGACGATGGCGCGCGCGGCCTCGGCCACGGTCTCGTAGTTGATGGTGTCGCTCAGCCGCTCGATCGGTGCGGGCGTCAGATCCAGCGTCACATCGATGACCAGCCGCTGCAGCCGGCCCTGTTCATGGTCGTAGACGCCGATGCCGGCGGCGACCTCCAGCCCTTTGACGAAGACGGTCAGCCCCTCGCGGACCGGCGCGCCAGGGGCGGGGAAGGGCAGGGGAGACGGTGCGGCCACGGGCTACTCCACAATGTCCGGGGTTCGCCAGGCCAGGTGCTGGCCCCCATCGACAGCGATCATCTGGCCCGTCACGAGGTCGGCTTCAACCAGCCAGCGCACCGCTGCGGCCACGGCTTCGGGGCTGCCCGCCCGTTCCAGCGGCACGGCGGCGGCCTCGGCGGCGAAATCTTCGGGGCTTTGATGGATGGAGGGCAGGGTCGGACCGGGGCCCACGCCGTTGACGCGAATACGCGGCGCCAGCGCCTGCGCCATCGTCCGCGTCGCCCACCACAGGCCGTTGCGCGACAGGGCGTAGGAGAAGAAGCGGGGATCGGGTTTCAGCACCCGCTGGTCCAGCAGGTTGACGATGCAGCCGCCGTCCGGCGCCTGGGCCGCGAAGGCTTCGGCCAGCACCACGGGCGCCCGCAGATTGGTCTCGATATGCGCGTCCCAGGTCTCGCGCCCCAGCGCTCCGACCCGGTCGTCCTCGAAGATGGAGGCGTTGTTGACCAGCACGGCCAGCGGACCGACGGCCTCGGCGGCGGCGGGAACGATCCCGCGCACCTCGGCCTCGACCGACAGGTCGCCGCGGACGACGGCCGCCCGGCGACCCAGGGCGCGCACCTCTTCGGCCACGGCCTTCGCCGCCTCCTTCGACCCGCGATAGTGGATCACGATGTCGAAGCCGGCGCGCGCCAGCTCCAGACAGATCGCCTTTCCGATCCGCTTGCCGCCGCCGGTGACCAGCGCGGCGCCGCGATCGGCGGCGGACTTAGTCAACCCGGCCGAACTCGACGAAGTTGATGAGGGCGAGGACGGCGATGAAACCGAAGATGATGTAGAGGGCCAGCATGGGAAGCTCCTTGATGCGACCGGCAATAAAGCGGCGTGCCTCGCTGTTCAAGGATGCATCAGGGCGTATCGTCGCCGCATGACGACGTGGCGCGCCCGCATCGAGCCCTTCACCCGGCCCCTGTTCTTCGCCTTCGCCCGCGCCAGCCGGGGCATGACCCTGGGCGTGCGGGGCGTCGCGGTGGACGGCGAGGGGCGGGTGCTGCTGGTCAAGCACACCTATGTCCGCGGCTGGTGGCTGCCCGGCGGCGGGGTCGAGCGCGGCCAGACCGCCGAGGACGCCCTGATCCGCGAGATGCGCGAGGAGGCCGGGCTGATCGTCGAAGGGCGGCCGGTCCTAGTCAGCGCCCATTCCAACGAACGCTATTTCCGCGGCGATCATGTGCTGGTCTACCGCATCGACCGCTTCACCCTGACCGATCGCTCCAGCCACGGCGAGATCGCCGACATCGGCTGGTTCGACCCCGCCGCCCTGCCTGAGGACACCCATCGCGCCACCCGGACCCGGCTGGCGGAGGTGTTCGGCGCGAACGAGGCCACGCCGCACTGGTGACGACGGAAAGAGGTCAAGCTTGACGTTGAAAACCCTCGGGGGCTTAGGGAGACACATCTATGCGTGAACTGGATCGCCGCGCGGCCCTGATCGCGGGTATGGCCGCCACCTTCGCCGCCGGGGCCGCCGCTGCGCAGGATCGTCCTCGACTGCTCGGTCGCCGCCGAGGGCGGGGGGACGGCGCCTCCGACGCACCACACGTCTCGATCTCGACCGGGCCCGATCCGCAGCAGGCCTATGACCTCTACAGCGGCGGTCCGGATACCGGGCCTGTTCTGGCCTTTATCCATGGAGGCGGCTGGTCGAGGGGCGACCGGAGCATGGTGCACGGCCTGCCGGAGTACGCCCGCCGTCACGGCCTGACGTTCGCCTCCATCGGCTACCGGCTGGTCCCGCAGGTGACGCCGCGCGAGCAGGCGCAGGACGTGGCCGCCGCCGTCGCGGGACTGAAACGCACCCATCCAGGGCGCCCGTTTTTCCTGATCGGCCATTCCGCCGGGGCTCATCTGGCCGCGCTGGTCGGGGTTGATCCGGCCTACCTGGCCGGGCAGGGGCTGCAGCCGTCGGACCTGGCGGGCGTCATCCTGCTGGACGGAGCGGGCTATGACGCCACCGGCGATCGGGGCGGGCGGCTGCTGGGCGATCTGTACGGCGCCGCCTTCGGCGATCAGGCCGCGGAGCTGTCGCCGATCCTGCTGATCCGGTCCGGCGTGACCTATCCGCCCTATCTGATCTTCCACATCGCGAGCCGCGCCGATTCGAAGCGTCAGAGCGAGGCTCTGGCCGCCGCCTTGATCCGCGCGGGCGGCCGGGCCGAGGTGGTCGCCGCTCCGGGTGACAGCCACCGCGACATCAATGTCGACTTCGGCAAGGCGGGCGATGCGGAAGGCGAACGCGCCGCGCGCTTCATGCTCGACCGCTGACGACCGGTGCGCGTCGCATCGGGAGGTGGTAGCCAGACAGCATGAACCCGATGCTGCTTTCCATGATCGCCGTCGTCCTTGCGGGGGGCGCCACCGCGCTTCAGGCCCCGACCAACGCGAAGATGATGACCGCCGTCGGGTCGCCCGTGAACGCCGCCTTCGTGTCGTTCGCGGTGGGAACGGCGGCGCTGGGCGTCATGGCGGTGATCCTGCAGACCAAGCCGGACATGGCCGCCGCGCGCGGCCTGCCCTGGTACGCCTGGATCGGGGGGCTGTACGGTGCGATCTTCGTGGTCGCGGCGGCCTGGGGCGTCCCGCGTCTCGGCGTCGCCCTGACCATCACCCTGATGGTCGCCGGCCAACTGCTGATCGGCCTGATCCTGGATCAGATCGGCGCCTTCGGCGCGCCCCAGCACCCGATCAGCCTGGGCCGACTGGCCGGGGTGGCCCTGGTCATCGGCGGCGTCCTGATGGTCCGGCGCTTCTAGACCGGCTGCTGACGCTTCGCGGCGGCGCTGGGACGCCTATATTGCTTCCGATGACCGAGGAGACGCCCACGACTGATTCGCCGCTCCCGGAGTCGCCCCTGAGCGCCGCCGACCTGATCCGCGACGAAGCCCGTCGCGCGCCGGACAAGCCCGGCGTCTACCGGATGTACGGCGAGGACGGCGCCTGCCTGTACGTCGGCAAGGCGCGGTCGCTGAAGAAGCGCATCCTCCAGTACGCGCAGGGCCGGTTCCACACCCAGCGCATCGGCCTGATGGTCTCTCTCACCCGCTCGATGGAGCTGGTGGTCACGGCGTCCGAGACCGAGGCCCTGCTGCTGGAATCCAACTTCATCAAGAAGCTGAAGCCGCGGTTCAACGTCGTCCTGCGCGACGACAAGTCGTTCGCCGAGCTGATGATCCGCCGCGACCACCGCGCCCCCCAGGTCCGCAAGCATCGCGGCGCCCACACCATCAAGGGCGATTATTTCGGCCCCTTCGCTTCGACCTGGGCGGTGAACCGGACCCTGACCACCCTGCAGAAGGCCTTCCTGCTCCGGTCGTGCTCAGACAGCGTCTACGAGACCCGCACCCGGCCGTGCATGCTGCACCAGATCAAGCGCTGTTCGGCCCCCTGTACGGGCCTGATCAGCCTGGAGGATTACGGCGAGCTGGTCAGCGAGGCCGAACAGTTCCTGCGCGGCAAGTCGCGCGCGGTCATCGGCCGCCTGTCCAAGGAGATGCAGGCCGCGTCCGACGACATGGACTTCGAACAGGCCGCCCGCGTCCGCGATCGTATCCGCGCCCTCTCGGCCATCTCGATGGAGAACTCCGTCAGCGCCGAGGGTGTGGCCGAGGCCGACGTCTTCGCCCTGCATTCCGACGGCGGGCAGGCGTGCGTGCAGGTCTTCTTCTATCGCGGCGGCCAGAACTGGGGCGGGCGCGCCTACTTCCCGCGCGTGGACAAGACCGACACCGATCCCGAAATCCTCGCCGCCTTCCTGGGCCAGTTCTACGAGGACAAGCCGGTTCCGCGTCAGATCCTGTCCAATGTCGTCCCGTTCGAGAAGGAACTGCTGGAAGAGGCCTTCTCGATGAAGGCCCGTATCGTCGATGGCCGCCGCGTCGTCAGCATCGAGAAGCCCGCCCGGGGCGACCGCAGGGCGCTGGTCGATCACGCCCTGACCAACGCCCGCGAGGCGCTGGGCCGCAAGATGGCCGAGAGCTCGGCCCAGTCGAAGATCCTGGACGAGGTTTGCGAGGCCTTCGGGCTGGATTCGCGCCCCGAGCGGATCGAGATCTACGACAACGCCCACATCTCCGGGACCAACGCCGTGGGCGGCATGGTCGTCGCCGGACCCGAGGGCTTCCGCAAGAATCAGTACCGCAAGTTCAACATCCGGGGCGAAGACCTCACCCCCGGCGACGACTACGGCATGATGCGCGAGGTCATGCGGCGACGCTTCACCCGCCTGGTCAAGGACGAGGATGAGGGCGAGGAGGTCGAACGCCCCGACCTGCTGCTGATCGACGGCGGGGCCGGCCAACTGGCCGAGGTGCAGGCGGTTCTGGCCGATCTGGGGCTGGACGACATCCTCGCCGTCGGCGTGGCCAAGGGGCCGGACCGCGACGCGGGCAAGGAGCATTTCTTCATGCCGGGCAAGGCGCCCTTCATGATGCCGCTGAAGTCGCCGGCGCTCTATTACATTCAGCGCCTGCGCGACGAGGCGCACCGTTTCGCTAACGGCGCCCACGCCAAGCGGCGCTCCATGGACATCAAGAAGAATCCGCTCGACGAGATCGAGGGCATCGGCCCCGGCCGCAAGAAGGCGCTTTTGCACGCCTTCGGTTCGGCCAAGGGCGTCGGTCGGGCGTCGGTCGCCGACTTGATCCAGGTGGAGGGCGTCAGCCAGGCGCTGGCCGAAAGGATCCACGGCTTTTTCCATCCCGAGGCGAACCGCTAGATCGAGGCGCGGCCCGATACGAGGTGCGGGGCGATGACCGTCGCTCCCGCAGGGATCGAAATTAAATATAGATACCACCACAGGTCATTGACCGGTGTTCTTCAGTCTGTTTCTTGAGCGGCGGATCGTGGCTGTCACGCTCCATTGAACCGTCGGAATTGGACCCTCTCAGATGTCGAGTGCACCCGGTCAAACCTCTCAGGCGCAGGCGCTTATTCCGTACACGGGCTTCTATGTCGTGGACGCGACGACCAACGCCTTCGTCATGGTCGATACCCATGAAGTCTGGACGGCGTCGCCGACAGGCGGTCAGTCGCAATATTTCGGCACCATCACCCTCTGCCCGGACGGCGTAACGTCCAACAAGTTCGAGATCGGCGGCGGGGCGAGCTTCGACGGCACGACCCTGACCGTCTCCGATGGCCAGGGCGGCGCTGCGGCCACCCTCAGCTTCAGCAGCACCTCATCGGGGGTCAGCCTGAGCGGCACGCTGTACGGCGCTCAGGTGAAAGGGACCACGCCGTTCGGGCCGGTTCTGCTGCCGCTCTGGACCGGGACCTACTATCAACAGGGGGCGGTTGAGCACCACGGCGGCCTTCTGCACTACCCCTATACCCCGGCCCTGCAGGTCAACCCCGACGGCTCCATGCTGTACACCGCCACCCAGGGCGGCGAGATGAAGCCCGTGTCGTCCTACTGGTACGACTACGGCATGTTCGTGATCGGACTGATGGGTGTCGGTGCGGCGGGCAGCCCCCCCAAGCTTTACGAGATGGGCACTTCGTCCGGCTGGGGCCGGGTGGCCGGTGACGCTGACAGCGGCGTGATGCTGGTCAGCCTTCAACTGCAGCAGCTGGCTCCGAATCTGTGACCCCTGCAGCCCGCCGCGCGACCTCTCCTCGCGGCGGGCGAGGGCATCTCCCCTAACGGCGCAGGAATGCTTATACGGGCGTCATGACCGACGAACTGGCTTCCGGCTATCGCCGCTTCCGTGAAGAACGCTGGCCCGAGGCCCGCGCCGAATACGAGGCTCTCGCAAAGGGCCAAAGGCCGCACACCCTGATCGTGGCCTGTTCCGACAGCCGCGCCGATCCGGCCCTGATCTTCGATACCGCGCCGGGCCAGCTGTTCGTGGTGCGCAACGTCGCCAACCTGGTCCCGCCCTATCAGCCCGACGGCCACCTGCACGGCGTCTCGGCGGCGCTGGAGTTCGGGGTGAAGGTGCTGAACGTGTCGCGCATCGTCGTCATGGGCCATGCCTCCTGCGGCGGGGTCAACGCCATGATCCACGGCGCGCCCGACAATGTGCGGGACTTCGTCGCGCCCTGGGTCGCGCAGGGCGCGCCTGTCGTGCGCCGCGTCTGCGAGGAGGTCGCTCCGGCGGAGCGGGAGCAGGCGGCGGAGGAGGCGGTGGTCCGCCTGTCGCTGGACAACCTGCGCACCTTCCCGTGGATCGCAGAGCGTGAGGCGGCGGGAACCCTGACGCTGAGCGGCCTGCATTTCGGCATCGCCGACGGCGTGCTTCGCGCGTTGAAGGGACCGGGGCGGTTCGAGCCCCTGGACTGAAGCCCCTTGTGACGCCTCGCCTCGTCCGACGAAGCGTGGCACACCGGACACCTGTTTTCGGAAGGCCGCGATGACCCCCACCCCTCACGCCAATCCCATCCCCAACATCCTGACCGGCCTGCGCCTCGCCGCGGGCGTGGTGATGTTCCTGATGCTGGCGGGCGCGGCCCCGGGCTTCATGGACGGCTTCCTGTCGCCCGAGCAGCAGCTCAGCTTCGGCGTCTGGGCCTTCTGGATCTACGCCGTCGCCGCCTCGACCGACTGGGTCGACGGCTTCCTGGCGCGCCGCTGGCACGCCACGACCCGCTGGGGCGCCATCCTGGATCCGATCGCCGACAAGGTGCTGATCACCGGAGCGATCCTGGGCGTGCTGGCGTCCGGCTCGCTGCCGGGCATCGCCATTCCCTGCGGCCTGATCCTGTTCCGCGAGTTTGCGGTTTCGGCCCTGCGCGAGACCGTGGCGGGCAAGGTCAAGCTGCCGGTCACCCTGCTGGCCAAGTGGAAGACCCTGCTGCAGATGCTGGCGCTGGGCGCCCTGCAACTGACCCTGCTGTGGGACGCCTTCGGCCTGACCAACCCGGACGGCACCGCCCCGGAATGGCAGACGCATTTCGAGACCTTCGCGGTCGTCCTGACCTGGGTCGCCGCCGGCGTCACCCTGTGGACCGGCTGGCAGTATTTCTCGAAGGCCCAGCAGAAGATGAGCCAGCTCTGAAGGTCTCCCTCCCCCGAAGTGGGGAGGGTGGCTGAGCGCAGCGAGGCCGGGTGGGGAATGCCAAACGCACCCCACCCTGTCGCCGCTTCGCGTCGACATCCCTCCCCATGAAGGGGAGGGAGAAGCCTCACCGAACGCCCAGTTCCCGCACCAGCCCGTCCATGCCGTAGACGTCCCGCAGGGCGGTGGTCACCGCTCCGGTGGTCACGATGACCGAGCGGTTGACGTTGCGGTCGTAGCCGTAGGCGTTGCGCTGGGTCAGGACGGTGGAGTCGAAGTTCGCGCCCACGATCTCTCCCGCCGCCGTGACGATCGGCGAACCCGACGAGCCGCCGATGGTGTCCGACGACACCGTCATGTTCAGCACGGTCGAACCGTCGATGCGGTCACGCGCGGCCAGGAGCTTCGGAGCCACGTCGAACGGCGCGGCGCCGGTCGCCCGGTCCCACAGGCCGCTGAAGGTGGTGAAGGCGCCGAACCGCTGGCCCGGCACGTCCGACCCTTCGATCTTGCCGTAGGTCAGACGCAAGGTGCCGGTGGCGTCCGGATAGACGGCGTCGCCGTAGGTCTGGAAGCGCAGGGCGGCCAGGCGTTCCGAGGCGCGGTCGGTCGGGGCCTGGACCCGGGCCTCCCAGTCCGAGCGGGCGGCGCGGGTCTCGTCCTGGATCGACAGCAGGTATTTGATCAGCGGATCGTTCGACGCCTCGACGGCGGCGAGGCCGCCCTCCCACAGCGCGCGGCGAACAGCGGGATCGGCCAGGGTCGTGCCTTCGATCAGGCGCGCCGACAGGCCTTCCGGCGACTCGGCGCCCAGCAGGCCGCGCACCGCCGGATGATCGACCGTCAGCCACTCGCGGGTCTTGGACAGCCACCACTCCATGCGGACCTGCTCGAGGCCGGGATAGACCGGACGTTCGGCGAACAGGCCGGTCTGCACCGCCGCCAGACGGCTGTCGGCGAACTCGGGCAGGCGCTCGGCCGACGGCTTGCCGCGCTCCTGCGCGCCCCGCACGATGGTCCGCGCCCAGAGGAACAGCTGGGATCCGCCGGCCACCGGCGTGGTGCCGATGCCGGTCGTGCCTTCCAACAGGGCGTAGGCCGGATAGCTCTCCCGCAGGATCGGCTGCACGCCGCTCAGCGTGGTCCAGGGATTGTCGGCGCCGACGCCGGCCTCGGCGCGGCCGCGGAAGTCGGCTTCCTGCTCGGCCTTCATGGCCATGAACGACGGATCGGTCAGCGCCCGCATCCGGCCCAGGCCGCGCTTGTAGGTGTTCTCCAGGCCGACGATCGGATCCATGGCTTCGAAGGCCTGGCGCTCGCCCTCTTCGGAGTAGCGGATCAGGCGGCCGCGCAGCTCGGACGCGATCAACTGGTCCATCGGCAGGACGACGTCGCGCACGCTGAACAGCTGGTCCTGCGTCAGCAGGCGCTGGGTCGCGCCGGGGCTGCCCGAAACGAACACCGGCGTGCCCTCGACCGGACGATCAGCCTTCCAGGTGAAGTGGGTCGGCGTCGCCGCCGGGGCGCCGTTCTCGTACAGGCGGATGAAGGCCGCATCGATGGCGAAGCGCGGGAAGCTGAAGTTGTCCAGATCGCCGCCGAAGGTCGCGGCCCGGTCCTCCGGCGCGAAGGCCAGGCGGACGTCCGAGTATTTCTTGTACGTGTAGAGCTTGAACTGACCGCCCCGATACAGGGTCACCACTTGGCAGCGCTTGTTGGGATCGCCAGCGCAGGCCTCCTGCTCGATCCGGCCCGCTTCCGCGTCACGGGCGCGGGTGAAGGCCTGGCCCGACAGGCCGGCGCCGACGGCGTGCATCCGCTCGGTCACGTCGGTGATGTCGGTCAGGATCTCCGCGCTGCCGCCGGGGCATTTCAGCTCCTCTTCCCGACTGCGCGGGGTGAAGCCGGTCTCGGCGTAGTTGATCGCCTGCGTCGACAGGTTGGCGACGCAGGTGGCGACGCAGTGATTGTTGGTCATCACCAGGCCTTCGCCCGACACCAGGCCCGCCGAACAGCCGCCGAACTTCACCGACGACAGCCGCACCCGGTCCAGCCACGCCTGATCGATATGGGTGCCCAGCGTCTGGTTGGCCCGCGCGATGGGGAAGTTGTCGAACGTCCACATGCCTTCTTCCGCCTGGGCGGCGGAGCCTGCGGCGAGGGTCAGAAGGGCGGCGGCGACGGCGGGGGTGAGATGACGCATGAAAACGGACTCCGGGCGGGCGGCGTGCGCCCTCATTTGCGGCGGACCATGAAACCAGAAGGGGCCGCCCGGCAAGTCCGGACGGCCCCTCTCGAAGGCGTTGCGGTGTCGCGCCGGACTTAGCGGCGGCGACGCTGCGGTTGATCGACCCCCAGTTCCTGAAGCAGGCGCGGGTTCGGGTAGATGGTGCGCAGCGCTTCGGTGATCGCCGCGGTCGAGACGGAGACGGTCCGGTTCAGCTCGCCGTCGTAGCCGAACGAGCCGCCCAGCGAGTGGATGTTGCCGTCGAAGGCGGCGCCGATCACTTCGCCGGCGGCGTTGATCACGGGCGAGCCCGAGTTGCCGCCGATGATGTCGTTGGTCGACGAGAAGTCGTAGACCACCGACTTGTTCACCCGGCTCTCGTTGTCGATGAAGGCCTGGGCCGCGTTGAACGGCTCGGCGCCCGTGGCCCGCTCGTACAGGCCGCCCATGTAGGTGAACGGCGGCACGGTCACGCCGCGGTAGCTCCAGCCTTCGATCTTGCCGAAGGACAGGCGCAGGCTGAAGGTCGCGTCCGGATACAGGTTGGTGCCGTAGACCGCGAAGCGGGCCTGGGCGACCTTCTCGGCGGCGCGGGCCGTCGGGGCGTTGACCTCGGCGTTCCAGCGGTCGCCGATCGCCTTGGCGGCGTCGTCATTGGCGACGACGAAGGCCAGCAGCGGATCGGCCGCGGCCAGTTGCTCGGTCGTCATGGTCGCGGCCTGGGCGCGGAAGGCCGGATCCGCCAGCTTGGTGCCGGTGATCAGGCGCTCGGCGAGGGCTTCCGGGCTCTCGCGGCCCAGCATCGCCTTCACCTGCGGATTGTCGACCGTCAGGTACTCCCGCGTCTTCGACAGCCAGTAGCGCATGCGGATTTCTTCCATATCCACATAGATCGGCGTTTCGGCCGAAATCGTCGCCGCCATCCGGGTGCGCTGCTCGGCGGTCATGGTGGTGTTCTTGGACGCGCGGACCAGGGCCTTGGCGTAGGCGTACAGTTGCGAGCCGCCGCCGGCCGATTGCTCCAGCTGGCGGACGGGCAGGTAGAGGTCGCGGGCGGTGGCCTGCACGCGCTCCAGGTCGGCCCACGGATCGCCGATGCGCTGGACCAGCGACGGGTCGGCGGCGACGCGGGCGCGCAGCTCGGTCTCTTCTTCCCGTTTGCGGGCCATGAAGGCCGGATCGGTCAGGGCGCCCTGCTGGCCGTAGTAGACCTTGAAGCTGTTCTCCAGGCCGAACACCGGATCGAACGACACGCGCTTGGCCTCGTCGCCGGTCAGCGAATATTCGAGTAGGCGGCCGCGCAGTTCCGAGTTCTGGATCAGGGTGACCGGCAGCTGCTGGTCGCGCAGGCGCTCCAGCTGGCTCATGGTCAGCAGGCGCTGGGTGGTGCCCGGGTTGCCGGACACGAAGGTCACGTCACCCTCGGCCGGGGCGTTCGGGTTCCAGCGCAGATAGTTCTGGCCGACGTTGACCGGCTTGCCGTCCTCGTAGGCGCGCAGGAAGCCCGCATCCAGGGCGTAGCGCGGGAAGTTGAAGTTGTCGGGGTCCCCACCGAAGAAGGCGGCCTGGTTCTCAGGCGCGAACACCAGGCGGACGTCGTCGTACTTGCGGAACTTGTACAGGGCGTATTTGCCGCCGCGGTAGAAGCTGATGACCTGGCAGTTGAACTTGGCGTCGCCCGCGCAGGCTTCGGTCTGGATCTTGTTGATCTCGGCCGAGCGGGCGGCGTTGAAGGCCGCGCCTTCCAGGCCCTGGCCGGCGCCCAGCACGCGGTCGGTGACGTCGACGATCTCGGTCAGGACTTCGGCGGTCTGACCGGGGCAGCGGCGCTCTTCCTCGCGGGTCGCCGCCGTGAAGCCGTTCTTCACGAGGTCCTGCGTCGGGGTGGACAGCTCCTGCGAGCAGCCGACCACGCAGTGCCAGTTGGTCAGGATCAGGCCTTCCGGCGAAACGAAGGAGGCCGAGCAGCCCTGGATGCGGACCGAGGCGTTGCGCACGCGATCCAGCCACGCCTGATCGATGCGGGTGCCGTAGCGCTGGTTCACCGTCGCGATCGGGAAATTGTCGAAGGTCCACATGCCTTCATCGGCCCTTGCGGCCGACGGCGCGGCCATGACCGCCATAACGCCGCCCACGGCGATGATGGACGCGGTCGCCTGAACAGCGGCGCGCAACGAACGGAACATCATTTTGGCATTTCTCCCTTGGGCCGGCCCCCGGCCTGGTGCGGGTAACTAGCGCCTGTGCAACGCGGTCGTCCACGGTTTCCCGTCGCCGCCGTTTCATATCGGCGCTCGCCTTACCCCGATTTAACTTGGCCACAACCTTGGGCGTCGTCACATAGCGGGCAACGTCCGGGACCCGCTGATTTCATGTCGCTCGCACTTTCAACCCTTCTGTACGAGTGGCGCCGCTACATGGCGGCGGTGATGGCGCTCGCCCTCTCCGGCCTGCTGGTGCTGGCCATGACCGGCGTCTTCATCGGCATCGGCAAGGGCTTCACCGCGACCATCGAGCGCTCCAGCGCCGACATCATCATCATGCAGCCCGGCGCCAAGAGCCTGATGGGCGGACCGTCGGGCGTGCCGCGCCGCTTCATCCCGCTGGCCTACCGCAATCCGGCCGTGGTCGAGGTCCAGCCGCTGGACGGCGCCGGCGGCTCGTTCCAGTCGGTCAAGAACGTCGATCCGACCATGTCGCAGGCCGATCGCGCCAAGATGGGCGCGCCGCGTCAGGAGTTCGTCCAGGCCAGCATCATCGACACGACGCCGGGGTCCGTGACCATCCCGACCGACTATTCCCAGGAACTGGTCGACGCCCTGCGTCAGCCCTACACGGTCGCCATCGACGAGACCGCCACGCGCAAGCTGGGCGTCAAGCTGGGCGACAAGGCCCTGTACAACGGCCAGACCGTCACGGTCGTCGGGATCACCCGCGGCTATCCCAACATGATGCAGGCGACCATCATCATGTCGCGCGACACCCTGCGCATGGTGGGCCAGGCCGATACCGGTCCGCGCGTCGGCCCGCTGATGATCAAGCTGTCCGATCCGACCCAGGCCCAGCGCGTCGCCAATGAGCTGAACGTCCAGGGCGACGGCCAGTGGAAGGCCTGGACCCGCCAGCAGCTGGCTGACGCCAACGCCGGCGCGATGTTCGAAGAAGGCATCCTGGTCATCATCATCGGCGGCTGCGTGGTTCTGGGCACCATCATCGGCATCGCCATAACCTGGCAGACCCTGCGCGGCGCCATCATGGCCAACATCAAGGAGTTCGCCTCGCTGCGCGCCCTGGGGGTCGGCATGGGGTCGCTGCGCCGGATCGTCATGGAGCTGAGCTTCTGGGTCGGCTGCGTCGGCGTCTTCGCCGCGATCTTCCTGACCTGGCTGGTCCAGCTTCTGGCCCTGTCCAACGCCGT
>NZ_JAHFPF010000311.1 GCF_023259385.1 Brevundimonas sp.
TCGATCTGGAGGGGCGCTATACCTTCCCGATGGGCGTCGGTCTGGCGATCGGGGTCAACAATCTGACCGACGAATACCCCGAGTATACTCCCGCAGCGCTGAACGCGGCTACGGGGTCGGTCGGCTTCCCGCAATACTCGCCCTACGGCTTCAACGGACGGTTCTTCTATGGGCGGCTGAGCTACAGCTTCTGATCCCGTCGGAGCGCCCGTTTTCGTCTGGAGACGGCGCCGGATTTCTCCACATCGGGATTGAGGGTTGCCGAAGCAAAAGGGGCGCGTTCCTTGCGGAACGCGCCCCTGATGTCTCGGCGGTCGGTCCCGAAGGACCGTTCAGGCTCAGGCTTCTTCGCCGAAGCCTTCCTGTTGACCGGCGCCGCCTTCGATCAGTTCCTGGGCCGATTGCTCGGCGGCCTGGCGCTCATCGTCGAACTGGCTGCGGATCACGTCCTCGCCCTTGGCTTGACGCTCGGCTTCATCCATCGAACGGGCGATGTTGATCTTGACCGATGCGCGGACCTCGGCGTGCAGGCGAACCGGCACTTCGTGGACGCCCAGGTTCTTGATCGCCGTGTTCAGGACGATTTGCGAACGCTCGACCTTGCCGCCTTCGGCCTGGATGGCCTCGGCGACGTCGCGGCCGGCGACCGAACCGTACAGGTGACCGGTTTCACCGGCCTGACGGATCATGATGTAGGTCTGGCCGTCGATCTTGTCGGCGACCTTCTGTGCATCGGCCTTGTTCTTCTCGTTGCGTTGCTCGATGGCGACGCGGTCGAGTTCGAACGCCTTCAGGTTGGCGGCGGTGGCCCGGCGGGCCTTGTCGCGCGGCAGAAGGAAGTTACGGGCGAAGCCGTCCTTGACGGACACGACGTCGCCGATGGCGCCGAGATTCTCGACGCGTTCCAGCAGAACGACCTTCATCTTACTTCACCACATACGGCAGGAGGGCCAGATAGCGGGCGCGCTTGATGGCCTTGGCCAGTTCGCGTTGCTTCTTCTGGGAGACGGCGGTGATGCGCGAAGGCACGATCTTGCCGCGTTCGGAGACGTAACGCTGCAGCAGCTTCACGTCCTTGTAGTCGATCTTCGGCGCATTGGCGCCCGAGAACGGGCAGACCTTGCGGCGGCGATAGAAGGGGCGGCGGCCGGCGGCGCCGGAGCCGGCCGGGGCGCCCGGGGTCGGGGCGGTGGTGTCGGTCATGTTCCGGTTTCCTTATTCGGCGTCAGCGGCGGCGTCGTCGCGCGGGGTGCGCTCGCGCTCACGCTCGCGTTCACGCTCGCGGCGGGCCAGCAGCGGCGACAGTTCCAGGTCGAGTTCCTCGACGCGGACGGTCAGCCAGCGCAGCACGTCTTCGTTGATGCCCAGCTGACGCTCGACTTCGGCCATGGCGGCCGGAGGGGCGTCGACGGCGAGCAGCGAGTAGTGAGCCTTGCGGTTCTTCTTCACGCGGTACGTCAGGTTGCGCAGACCCCAGTACTCGATCTTGGCGACGGAACCGCCACCTTGCACGATCAGGTCCTTGATGGTGTCGTTCAGCGCTTCGGCCTGCTGCGCCGAGATATCCTGGCGCGTCATGACCGTGTGCTCGTAAAGAGCCATGCGGTAGTCTCCCTTGTGGGCGTCGGCGTGGAAACGACCGGGTAAGTCGATCCCCACGATGGCTCCTGGCGCGGCGGCCGGACCGAACGTCCAACCCTTTGGTGTTCCACGACAGGACCGAAGCCCTGGAAAGGCGGGGCCTATAGGGGAAAAGGGGGCGATGCGCAACATTTCTCCCTCCCCCGCGGGGGAGGGTGGTCGAGCCGCAGGCGAGACCGTGTAGCGCGACATTTGGTTTTGGAAATCGGGACACTTGAAGTTGGAGCAAAAAAGAGAAGGGTCAGCGCCTAAAATATCGCCCTGACCCTTACTCCTTTGTGCTGGCGAATAGACAGACGGCTATTGGGGCGAACCGACGCTCACGGCGTCACCATCATGGCCAGGAAGGCCCCCAGCTTTTTCATCACATACGGACCGTCGTGGTTGACGGCGTTGGCGGCCGAGAAGCTCTCGCGGCTGATCCCCAAGGCCGCTTCCTGACCGACGCCGGTGATCATGTGGAAGGGCACATAGGCCGTGTCGGTCGCCAGGGCCGCGCGGACCAGGTGATCGTTCGTGGCCTGCCACTTGTCCATCGCCGCCTGATCGCCCGAGGGGCCGAACACATTGGTCCCCGGCACGGTCAGGATGATGCATTCGATCCCCGCCGCCCGGAAGGCCGCGACGATGGCGACCATCTGCGAAAAGATGGCCGGGTCGCCCAGCTGGTTCATGCCGAAGGCGATCACGGCCAGCTTGGCGCCGGTCGCGATGGCCGCCGCGAGGCGGTCGGGATGGCCGCCGTTGTAGAGGCCGTTGACCAGGGTGGCCGCCGCCGTCGTGCCGCCGATCCCGAGGTTGAAGTAGCTGACGGCGCAGGCGGATCGCGCCTCGATGGCCGCCTCCAGAGCATAGCTCCAGCCGATATGGATGATCGGCCCGCTGGCGTTCGGCGTCCCGTCCTCGTTGAAGCGGGCGACATTGGCGGCGATCGTGTCGCTCGGGATGGCGCCTTGCAGGTAGCGCAAACCGTCACGACCGGTGTTCGCCACCAACTGCTGTTCCGGTTCGGCGCCGTCCGCGATCTCGGTCTGGCTGTCGCCAAGGCCTAGCAGACCGAATGCCGCGCCCGTCCGCATACGCTTGGCCAGGCCCGGCAGGCAGCGCAGATTGTGTTCACGGATCGCCTGAAACTCGGCTTCGCGGCCGATCTCGACCATGTTGCGGAACCGGTGAACCGGCAGCAGCTCCATCGCCCCCGGCGTCACATGCACATGCCACAGCGCCACCTTGCCGGACGGCAGGGCCGGCAGATATTCCTCGGGATCGCGACCGCGCGCCACGCCTTCCGCCACGCCGATCTCGCCCGTGATCGGATCGGCCCAGACCAGGTCATAGCGGGTGCGGAACCCCGTGACCGTCAGGCTGACATCATAGGGGGCGGTCCCGCCGAACAGCTGGACCAGCCCGGTCTTCATGTTGGCGCCATAGTCCGTGCCGGCAGACAGCCGACCGCCCACGACCTTCACCGAGTGAATCTTGAACGCCCCGCCGCCGTTGGCATCCAGGTCCAGGCGGATGGCCGTGATGGTGCTGGAGGTCCAGTCCGCGCCGCCGGCCGTCAGGGCCGCCATGTCGAACGTCAGGGTCGTGCGCACATTCAGCGCCGGGTTGGCCGCGATGGTCTTGCGGTGCGACGCAGAATAGCCGTGGCCCGAGGTGGTGTAGAACAGCGTTCCGTCGAAGCCGCCGCTCGAAGGGTTGGCGGTGCGGGTCAGCTCGACGATCACACGGGTGTATCGAGACCCGAGGAAGGACAGCGACCGGGCGATATAGGCGTCGGCCGCCGCCTCGCTGAAGACCGAGCCATCAGCGGCAGGCGTCAACGTGCCGCTGGTCACCGACCAGCCATCATTCGTATTGGCGAAGGTGTAGTTGGCGAAGATGTCGGGGAAGACGCCCGCGCTGATGACGGTCAGGCTGCTGAGATACTTGCGCGACGCCCAGACGGTGTTGCCGTTGAAGGCTTCGACAGTCTTGGTCTCGGTCAGCGTATCGGCGGG
>NZ_JAHFPF010000067.1 GCF_023259385.1 Brevundimonas sp.
GGGCCGTGACTGGATCATGGGCGACTATTCGATCGCCGATGTCGCCACCCTGGGCTGGGTGCGCAATCTGATCGGCTTCTACGAGGCCCGCGATCTGGTCGGCTTCGACGACCTGAAAAACGTGCCGGCGTGGCTGGAGCGCGGCCTGGCCCGTCCGGCGGTGCAGCGCGGGCTGGAGATTCCGGCGCGGGGATGAATGGATTTGTGAATGAAAAGGGGGACGGCCGAGAGGTCGTCCCCCTTTCTTTTGAAGGCTGCGGGCCCGCGGCGTCGGGGGGGGCAGACAGGGACCGCGGACCCGCTCCGGTCGAGGGCTTACGCCGCGTCGACCAGGACCAGTTCGGTGTCGGACAGGGCCTTCACCGTAACCGTTTCGACCTCGGCGATGGCCACGCCGTCACGGGCGTTGGCGCGCACGCCGTTGACCTCGATCTCGCCGACCGCCGGGACCAGATAGCCGCGACGGGCGGCGCCCAGCGGATAATCGGCGGTCTCGCCGGCCTTCAGGGTCGCCGCGACGATGCGGGCGTCTGTGCGGATCGGCAGGGCGTCGCCGTCGCCTTCAAAACCCGAAGCGAGGACCACGAACTGGCCGGCGCGGTCGCCCTTGGGGAAGGGCCGCGAGCCCCAGGCGGGCTGCTCGCCCCGGCGGGTCGGCTCGATCCAGATCTGGAAGATCCGGGTCAGGTCCGGCTCGGCGTTGTATTCGGCGTGGCGAATGCCCGTGCCCGCGCTCATCACCTGGACGTCGCCGGCCTCGGTGCGGCCCTTGTTGCCCAGGCTGTCCTCGTGGGTGATGGCCCCTTCGCGGACATAGGTGATGATCTCCATGTCCGAGTGCGGATGGGGCGGGAAGCCCGTGCCGGCGGCGATCTCGTCGTCGTTCCAGACGCGCAGATTGCCCCAGCTCATCCGCTTGGGATCATAATAGTTGGCGAACGAGAAATGGTGTTTGGCGTTGAGCCAGCCGTGGTTCGCGCCACCCAGGCTGTCGAACGGTCTCAGCTCGATCATGGTCTTGTCTCCGCGCCCCGCCATCGGGGCCGCTGTTGCTTGACGACAAGATAGCGATCGGCTTCGGATCCAAAATAGAAACAGCTGAAACTCATCGTTTCGCGGAGCGCGCATGTCGAAACTACCGGACCTGGAGGCCCTGGCCATCTTCTCGAAGGTGGCGGAGACCCAGTCCTTCTCGCGCGCGGCGGAGGCGCTGGCCCTGTCCAAGGCGACGGTGTCCAAGGCGGTCAGCCGGCTGGAGCTCAGGCTGGGCACGACCCTGCTGCATCGGACCTCGCGCCGGTTCTCCCTGACCGATGCGGGACGGACGCTGGCGGCGCGCGCGGGCCAGATGCTGAGCGAGGCCGAGGCGGCGGAAGGCGAGATGCTGGACCAGGCAGTCAAGCCGCGCGGCCTGGTGCGCCTCGCCGCCCCCATGTCGTTCGGCATGGCCTATGTGGCGCCCGCCCTGCCCGAATTCCTGGCGACCCATCCAGACGTGTCGGTGGACCTGCACCTGTCGGACGAGGTCATCGACCTGGTCGGCGGCGGCTTCGACTGCGCGCTGAGGATCGCGGCGCTGGCGGACTCGTCGATGACGGCGCGGCGGTTGCGGCCGATCCAGCGCTATCTGGTCGCGTCGCCCGATTATCTGGCCCAGCGGGGGCGGCCCGCGCATCCATCCGACCTCGTGCGCCACGCCTGCCTCGGCTACGCCTACCTGCCCAACGCCGAGCTGTGGCGGTTCGTGAACAAGGCGGGCGAGGAGACGGCGGTGCGGCCGCACGGGCCGTTCCGCGCCAACAACGCCGACGCCCTGACCTATGCCCTGTGCGCCGGGCTGGGCGTCGCACCGCAGCCGGACTTCATCTACTGGCGCGATGTGGCCGCCGGGAAGCTGGAGACGGTTATGACCGACTGGAGCCTGCCGCCCATCGCCCTGCATCTGGTCGCCCCCGGCGGCGGCCCGCGACCGGCGCGGGTGACGGCGCTGATGACCTACCTGGCGGCTAAATTCTCGGGTCCGCTGTGGCCGGGCGATACGGTCGGCAAGCGCTGATAACGCCGCGACATCGGAGTTGATCCCGGTGTTATCTTCCCTCCCGGTCCAATCCGTGGCTCAATGGCCAAGCTGTCAGTTGATCAGCGCGTTCGCCGCTTCCGATCCCGGTGAACCCGTCCTCCGAGCGTCCGCGTTGCGCCGCCTCCCTGCGGCGAGAGACCCGTCTGACCGCGCGGCGGCGTCGTCGCGCCCGATCATGAGGCTGACCATGACCAAGACCATCATGCTGATCCACGGCGCCTGGCTGAACTCGGCCAGCTGGGCCGGCTTCAAGGCCCGCTATGAGGCCAAGGGCTATACCGTCGTGGCCCCCGACTGGCCCTATGACGACCGCACCCCGGCCGAGTTGCGCGACTACCCGAACAAGGCGCTGGCCAAGATCGGGCAGGTCGACCTGTTCGACCACTATGAGCGGCTGATCCGGGCCCTGCCCGAGACGCCGATCCTCATCGGCCACTCCATGGGCGGCGTCTGCGTGCAGCATCTGCTGGACCGGGGCCTCGGCGTGGCGGGGGTGGCCATCAATCCGGCCCCGACGCCGGGCGTCCCGCTGGGACCGCACGCCATCGTCTCGGCCCTGCCGGTGCTGCTGGACCTGTTCAGCTGGAAGAAGTCCAAGACCATGTCGCGGAAATTCTTCGCCGAGCGGTTCGCCCAGACCGCGCCGCGCGACCAGGTCACGGCGCTGTACGACGCCTACATCGTGCCGACGCCGGGCAAGGTCTACTGGGACGGGGTCACCGGCGCCTCGGGCAAGATCCACTGGAAGAACCCCAAGCGCGCGCCGCTGCTGCTCATCGCCGGCGAGACCGACCTGATCGCGGACGCCGGCATGGTGCGCAACATCTACAAGAAGCAGACCCAGGCCCCGACCCGCACCGACTACAAGGAATACGCGGGCCGCTCGCACTGGAACTGCATGGACGAGGGCTGGGAAGCCGTCGCCGACTACGCGCTCGACTGGGCCGTGGAACACCAGATTCAACGCTGAACCGAGACTACTTCCTGGAAAGATTGAGTTTCGATCGTTTCCATTTTCGCCGGATCGATCCCGAGCGATGATCCGTTCGTCAACCACCGACGGCGGCACCCGCCGAACCTTCAGGAGAGACTTCGATGGCCTTCATCACCGCGAACGACGGCGCCCAGATCTTCTACAAGGACTGGGGCAAGGGTCAGCCCGTCCTGTTCAGCCACGGCTGGCCGCTGAGCAGCGACGCCTGGGACGGCCAGATGCAGTTCCTGGGCTCGAACGGCTATCGGGTCATCGCCCATGACCGCCGCAGCCATGGCCGTTCGGACCAGACCTGGGACGGCAACCACATGGACCAGTACGCCGACGACCTGCACGCCCTGATCGAGAAACTGGACCTGAAGGACATCGTCCTGATCGGCCACTCGACCGGCGGCGGCGAGATCACCCACTACGTCGGCCGCCACGGCTCCAGCCGGGTCGCCAAGATCGTGCTGATCGGGGCGGTGCCGCCGCTGATGCTCAAGACCGCGGCCAATCCGGGCGGCCTGCCGATCGAGGTCTTCGACGGCATTCGCAAGGGGACCTATGACGACCGCAGCCAGTTCTTCAAAGATCTGACCCTGCCCTTCTACGGCTACAACCGACCCGGCGCGAAAATCTCGGAAGGGGTGCGCGAGAGCTTCTGGCTGCAGGGCATGATGGGCGGCATCAAGGGCCAGCTGGACTGCATCCACGAGTTCTCGGAGGTCGACTACACCCCCGACCTTCAGAAGTTCGACAAGCCGACCCTGATCATCCACGGCAGCGACGACCAGATCGTCCCGATCGACGCCGCGGGCCGCAAGTCGCACGAGATCGTCAAGGGCTCGATCCTGAAAGTCTATGAGGGCAGCCCGCACGGCCTGGCCACCACGGAGCAGGACCGCCTGAACGCCGACCTGCTGGAATTCATCCGCAGCTAGACCTCGCCTCTCCGAAAGGAGTCCGTCATGGCCGACACCGACAAGACGGTCGTCCTGATCCACGGCCTGTGGGTGACGACGGACTCCTGGGCGGATTTCCGCAAGCCTTGGGAAGACGCCGGCTGGACCGTTCTGACGCCCACCTGGGACGTTCTGAAGGGCCGGTCGGCGACCGCGCTGAACGCCAGCCCTCCGGATGCCCTGGGCGGGCTGACGGTCGGAAAGATCGTCGATGGGCTGCAGACCTTCATCGAGGCCCTGCCGACCCCGCCCCTGCTGGTCGGCCATTCCTTCGGCGGCCTGTTCACCCAGATGCTGCTGGACCGGGGCGCGGGGCGGGCGGGGATCGCGATCAATCCCGCGCCCATCGGCGGGATCGTTCCCGGCTGGTGGACCCTGACCGCCGCCCTGCCGCCCATCCTGCGCTGGAACGGCTGGAACCGGCCCTATGCCATGAGCCGCAGGCGCTGGGCCGAACGCTTCGCCAACGCCGCCCCGGCGGAGCTGCAGAACCGATCGTACGACGCCTATGTGATCCCCACGCCGGGGCGGGTCTTCTACCAGGCCGCCTTCTGGCTGGGCACGCGCGTCGATCCGCGCCGACGGACGCAGCCGCTGCTGATCACCTCGGGCAACCGCGACCGGCTGGTGACGCCGTATCTGTCGCGCGCCGCCTGGCGCCTGCAGTCGCGGTCCGCCGCACCGACGGACTTCCACCGCTTCCCCGGTCGCTCCCACCTCCTGCTGGCCGAGCCCGGCTGGGAGGAGGTGGCGAAGGTCTGCATCGACTGGGCCGAGGGCTTAAGCCCGCGCCGGCCTACTCGGGCGCAGTGACGCAGACCGCGCCGTCCGTCACCGCGATGCCCGCGCCCTGCGGCGACCAACCCAGCGGGGTCAGTTCATCCGCGCCGAAACAGGCCTGTCCGGTACGCTGGCTGAAGCCGGTCATGGCCCGCACCAGCGGTTCGGCGCCCGGCCTTTGCTCGACGATGAGCGCCAGCCGGTAAGGCCGGATCCAGGGCGACCCCATCTCGACCCGCGCCGCGAAATTGGTCTCGACGGCGGGCCCGGCCAGCGTCCGCGCGCCGGTGTAACGCCCGAGGAACAGCGAGGTGCAGTTGGGCCGGTCGCACAGCGGTTGCGGATCGGTTTCCGACACCGTGGTGGCGACGACCAGGCTGAGGCGTTCGGGCACGGGCGGCGGCAGGGCCGCGGGCGGCGAATAGGCCGGCACGGTGAGCGTCTGCACCGCCAGAAGACTCACGATCCAGTGCATTTGCGCCTCCCTGTCCACATCCGATGAGCGGCGAACCTCTCACAGCTGTCGAGCGACGGCCAGAGGACAGGTCAGCGGGGGGCGGGAGCGGGCTCCGTCGGCGCGGCGGCGGCGGGGCGGGCGCGGTCCAGCTCCGGCACGTAGAGGCCCGTCGCCATGCCGACCAGACCGCCGGCCACCATGCCGCCGGCGTTAAAGCGGGGACCGAAGCCCTCGCACGGGTCGGGCTTGGCGATGTCGCGCGGCTTGCGGTCCGGGGGCGAGAAGGCGTCGCCCACCGCATCGCCGAGGGGTTCGGCGAACTGCAGCGCGTCGCCGACCCGGGACAGGGACGGATCGTCCATTCCCACCGCCGTCGCGTTGCGGGCCCAGAGCAGGGCCGCCACCTGCCGGCCCGATCCGGGCGCCAGAAGCTCGGTCTCGACCGCCAGGCCGCCGGTCGAACCGGGCACGCGCACGCCGAGCGGGCCGGGGATGAAGTAGTTGACAGCGGCCGAGGCCGCCGAGCCCGCCGTTCCGGTCGGATCGATCCGGGTCACGCCGGCGCGGATACGGGCCGCGTCGGGAGCCGCCTCGGACAGGACGGTGAAGCGCTCGCTGACCTCGTAGCAGATCTGCCGGTCGATTTCGCGCAGGACGGCCTGTTGCTCGCCCTCCTTCAAGTGGGGCGCCGCGTCGCCGACCAGCAGGCTGGGCTCAATGAAGACCCGCTCGAGGGTCGCCGCCTCGGCGTCGTCGCGGCGCTGGCGGATCGAGGCGCGGATGGTGCCCGACTTGCGCTCCAGCCCTTCGTAGCTGGTCAGGAAGCCGGCGTGGGGCTCGGGCGCCGTCTGGCAGGCGGCCACGGCCAGCAGGCCCGTCGCGGTCAGGGCGTTCAGGTATCGAACCATGGGGGTCGTCCTTCGATGTGGGGGGAGGGAGGCGTCCGGGGAGGAAACGTCAGGAAACAGGAGGCGGCATGGGGGAAGGCTGAGTCTCGATCGCCATGTAGCCGAGGCCGCGGATGGCCCGGATCGACATGCCGGCGTTCAGTTCGGCCAGCTTGCGCCGGACCCGATGGACGTGAACCTGGATGGAATTCTCGGTGTAGTCCTGATCGTACGAATAGAGGCTCTCGCCCAGCTGTTCGCGGGTGATGATCCGGTCCGGCGTGCGAAGGAAGCGCTCCAGCACAATGCCCTCGCCGCGCGAGAGCTGGGCGACCTGGTCGTCGACGGCGACCTCGCGGGCGCCGGTGTCGAACCGGACGTTGCCGTAGCGCAGCACCGGATCGAGCATCGAGGCCGGGCGGCGGGCGAGGGCGCGCAACCGGGCGATCAGCTCCTCCAGGGCGAAGGGTTTGACCAGATAGTCGTCCGCGCCGGCGTTCAGCCCCTCGACCCGCCGGTCGATGTCGCCCAGCGCCGTCAGCAGCAGCACCGGACAGACACGTCCGGCGGCGCGCGCACGGGCCAGCAGGTCCAGACCGCTGTCCTCGCCCAGCATGATGTCCAGGACGACCACGTCGTAGTCCGCCGTCCGCCAGGCATGCCAGCCGTCCTCGAACCGGTCGGCCAGGTCGACCGAGAAGCCCGCGCGGGTCAGCGACCGGGCGGTCGATTCCCCCAACAGCCGGTTATCCTCGACAAGCAGAACCTTCATGCCGCGACCTTTGCCGGACCAGTCTTGCGCCAAGCTTTCGCGGAGAAGGATCGCCAGCGCGATCCCAGGTCGGCGCGCGTCTCGGCAGGACGGACCTCGGCTTCCGGACGGTCGCCCGCGCTGGAGAAATCCAGTTCGAAACAGGCGCCGCGCGCCGTGCGGATCAACCGGGCCCGCCCCTCATGCAACGCCATGACCCGGGCGACGATGGACAGGCCCAGGCCCGCGCCGCCGCTGGTCGAATCCGCCTTGCTGAACCGGTCGAACAGCCGGTTGACGAAGGGGGCGGGGACGCCGGGACCGTCGTCGGCGACAACCACCGTCCCCGCGCCGCCGACGGTGACGGTGATGGCGGCGCCGTCGGGCGTGTGCCGGATCGCATTCTCAAGCAGGTTCCGGAGCGCGACCTCGACCATCAGCGGATGGCCGCGCGCCGGCCAAGTCTCGACCACCGACCCGAACTCCAGCTGGCGGCCGCCCGAGACGATGGCGGGGGCCAGGTCGCTGGCCGTCCGGCGCGCGACGGCGACCAGATCGAAGCTCTCGACCGCGCGGGCCTGGCCATGTTCGGTCTCGGCCAGCATGAGCAGTTGCGCGATCAGGCGGGACAGTCGGTCGAACTCGCGGACCGCATCCTCGCGATCCTCCGGTTCCAGCCGGTTCTCGACCTGGGCGCGCAGGGCGGCGAGCGGTGTGCGAAGTTCGTGGGCGGCGTTGGCGGAGAAGTCGCGCTGGGCCCGCCAGCCGCTTTCCAGCCGGTCCAGGGCGCCGTTGAACGCCTCGACCAGCGGAGCGATCTCGGCGGGGGTGACCTTGAGGTCCAGGCGATCCTCGAGCGTGGCGGGACCAATCTGGGCGGCCTGCTCGGACATCCGGCGCAGGGGCTTCAGCCCGAAATGCAGCACGGCGAAGACCACGACGCTGATCAGGGCCAGGTAGAATCCCAGCATCGGCAGGACCTCCCGCGCCTCGGCGAGGATGTAGCCGGTCGTGATCCGCTCGATCGGCGTCATATCGTCGGGGTCGGGATCGAGACCCAGCACCTCCTGGGCGAAGTAGACGAACAGGGTGACGGTCACGAGGATGGGGAAGATCATCCCCATCAGGGAGCGCCCGCTGCGGCGCGGCGATGCTGGTCCTGCCATGTCCGTCCCCGATGCGCCGGCGCCCCGCCGGATCGCAGCGATAGGGGACGCGCCTTTCATGGAGCTTTCAAGGCGCGGGTCAATCACCGCGGCGAGCGGTCGACGTCAAAGCGATGTCAGGAGGAACCCGCGAGGACGCCGGGCGGCGATGTCACGGGGGGAAGGAATGGTGGACGCGACAGGGATTGAACCTGTGACCCCTACGATGTCAACGTAGTGCTCTCCCGCTGAGCTACGCGTCCGCCTTGACGGCCCTGGGAGCAAGCCCCCCGGGCGGGAAGGCGCGGTCTATAACCCGACGGCCTCGCGGACCGCAAGGGCGAAACCGCCCTGAATCTTCAGGCGGCGACCATCCGCTCCACTTCACCCACCAGATCACGCAGGTGGACGGGCTTGGCCAGGACCTTGGCCTGCGGGCTGGCCTGGGCGGCGGACAGGGCCACGGCGGCAAAGCCGGTGATGAACATGATGCGGATGCCGGGCTGGCGGGCGGCGGCCACGCGGGCCACCTCGATGCCGTCGGCGCCGGGCATGACGATATCGGTCAGCAGCAGGTCCCACGGGCCCTGATCGAGCGCGTCGATGGCGTCGTCGCCGTTCTCGCAGTCGACGACTTCGTGGCCGGCGCGCTCCAGCGCGCGGGTCAGGAAGCCGCGAAGCGAATTGTCGTCTTCAGCCAGAAGGATGCGCGCCATGGTGTTTCGTCGTCCGCCCCGGATCGTCTTGGACCCTGAAGCTAGGCCCGCACTGGTAAACCCGCCATGAAAAACGCCGTAAGGGCGAGCCGCAGGGATGCGGCCCGTCTGTGGATGAAGCCGCGAAACAGGCTATGCGGTTTGCGATGACGACGGTGAATGCAGGCGAGACGCGGGAGGAGCAGGCGGCGGTGACCGTCGTGCGTCCGGCCGCGCCCGGACGGCTGATCTTCGCCTCGCCCCACTCGGGCGCCCTGTATCCCGGCGACCTGAACGCCGACCCGGCCCTGTCCGAAGCCAGCCTGCGCAGCGCCGAGGACGCCCTGGTCGACCGGTTGATCGCGCCCGGCCCGGCCCACGGCGCGACCCTGGTGCTGGCGCGGCTGGGCCGCGCCTATGTGGACCTGAACCGGGACCCGGCGGATCTGGACCCGCAACTGATCGAAGGGCTGGAGCATCCGGCCTCGCCCCGGTCGGCGGCGGGATACGGCGTCCTTCCCCGACTGACCGGCGATGGACGCCCCCTCTATGCGCGGCGCCTGACGCGGGAAGAGGCAAGGGCGCGACTGGAAACCGTCCACGCGCCCTGGCACGCGGCCCTCGCCGCCGAGATGCACGCGGCGCGCGACCGGTTCGGCGAGGCGGTGCTGATCGACTGGCACTCCATGCCCGAGCGGGCCACCCGCGCGCCCGGCGGGCCGCGGGGTCCGGACGTCGTGCTGGGCGATCGGCACGGCTCGTCCTGTTCGGCGGAGCTGACGCGGCGGCTGCGGACGGCGTTCGAGGCGCTGGGCTGGCGGGTGGCGCTGAACCACCCCTACGCCGGCGGCTGGACCACCCAGCGCTGGGGCCGGCCCGACGAGGGCTTCCACGCCGTTCAGGTCGAGCTGAACCGCGCGCTGTATTTCGACGAGATGGAGCGTCGTCCCGGGATCGGCTGGTCGCGCACGGAAAAGGGCGTGGCGCGGGTCATCGCCGACGTGACGGGCGGCCTGGCGGGCCTCGGGACATAAAAAAAGCCGCGCCCGAGGGCGCGGCATATAAAGTCTATAGGGAGGAAACGCCCAGGAAGGGCATGACGCCTCGCGGCGTCGAAAACCAAGCTAGTGTGCAGTGCACAAATGGTCAAGCGGGTATTTCGCGCCTGCGGTAACGCCGTGTAACGGCAACCTTCTGTCGCATTTCCGCAAAGTAACCGTTTTCAGGGGAGAAAATCGCCCCGGGCACAACGCGGCTGCGAACGAGCATGGCCGTACCGGGAAGAGTTCAGGGTTCGAGCAGTCGGCGCGCGTTGCGGATGGCGCGCGCCGCGGGCGAGCCCGACTGCCGCCAGACCAGCAGGCAGAAGGCCGCCGTCACGCCGGCCGCCAGCCACACCGACCCGAACAGCCAGGCCGCGGCCGCCAGCGCGAAATAATAACCGCGCACGCCCTGGCTGAAGGTGTTCAGCGCCGGGTTCAGAAGGTCGGTGGCCGCCGCGCCCAGGGCCACCCGGTCCGCCTCGGTATGGATTTCCGGCGCGGCGCCGATCAGGGCCAGGGTGTAGTTCATCTGGCGCAGGGCCCAGATGAAATCCAGCAGGCCACGCACCAGGCAGATCAGCACCAGCGCCAGCTTGGCCTCGAGCACCCGGGTCGGCACGGCCTCGGCGCCGATCGAGGCGAAGCCGTCCAACGCCGTCTGGCCGCCGAACAGAATGCCCGCCACGGCCGCGATCAGCAGCAGGTTGGTCGAGGCGAAAAAACTGGCGGAGTTGATGGAGTGGCCCATCAGCTGGCTATCGACCAGCCGCATCTCGCGGTGGGTCATGGCCGTCATCCAGACCCGGCGCACGACGCCCATGTCGTCGTTCAGCGTGCCGGTGCGATGCGCCAGCAGTTTGAGCAGCGGGCCGTAGCCCAGCCAGCACAAGAAGAAGAGGGCGAGCGCCAGGTAGTCCAGGATCGTCATGCGTGTTCCTTGTCGCCCCGCGACACAGTCGCCCGCATCGCCTTCGCGCTCAAGCCACGACTGAGAATACCGCCGGTCTTAACAACGCCTGCGCCTTGCTTCGGGCGCCGTGGAGGCTTATCACCCCGGGTCTTCCGTTCGCAGATGCAACATAGACGAGCCCGTCATGAACCTCGACGCCATTCCCGTCGGCCCGAACCCGCCCTGGGACATCAACGTCGTCATCGAGATCCCGCAGGGCGGCCTGCCGGTGAAGTACGAGATGGACAAGGCCTCGGGCGCGCTGTTCGTCGACCGCTTCCTGCACACGGCCATGTACTATCCGGGCAACTACGGCTTCATCCCGCACACCCTGTCGGATGACGGCGACCCCTGTGACGTGATCGTGCTCAACCCCGCGCCGGTCGTTCCGGGCTGCGTCATCCGCTCGCGCCCGATCGGCGTGCTGAAGATGGTCGATGAAGCCGGCGGCGACGAGAAGATCCTGGCCGTGCCGGTCGACAAGCTGAACCCCTATTACACCGACATCGCCAGCTACCGGCAGCTGCCGGCCATCCTGGTCGAGCAGATCGAGCACTTCTTCACCCGCTACAAGGATCTGGAGAAGGGCAAGTCGGTCACGGTCAAGGGCTGGGGCGACGCCGGCGAGGCCGCCGAGTTGATCGCCGCGGGCATGCGCGCCCACCAGGACAAGCTGAAGGCCAAGGCCGCCAACGCGGCCTGATCCGTCAGACAGAGATCAGAAGGGCCCCGGTGGAGACGCCGGGGCCTTTTTCGTTCCAGGACCTCACCACCAGGCGTCCCAGGTCTCGTCCGTTTCCGCCGCGAAGGTTTCCGCGGGCAGGGCATTGAACTGATCCATGGACTGGGCCGGACCCGCCAGCGGACAATTCAGGCTCCGCACGATGGGCGAGGCGCCGGTCTCGCCGCGCACCACGGTGACGCCCGATATGCGCTTGCCGGGAATATCCGTCAGGCTTCCCGCCTCCATGCTGTGCACGATGTAATGGTAGCCGTTGTTGCTGAAGCGGATGTGTTCCTGGCGCCCGCCGCCGCCGCCGACCACGCCGCCGGTATGGGCGCGCACATGGCCGGGCCGGGAATCGATCTCCAGATCGGTCCGGCGCGCATCGCCGAAGCGGTAGCTGAGCCGGTTGCCGGTGGCGCAGACCGCCACGCGCCGGTCGCCGAAATCGCAGGCGTAGATGACCCGTTCGCTGCGGCGGCAGGCAGGCGCCTCGAAACCGGCTGAAGCGCTCTCCAGCGCCTTGTCCGCGCGCTCGGCCGTTTCAGCCAGTTCGGCGCGCGCTTCGCGACTGATCGCCGGCGCCTCAGCCTCGCAACCGACCATGATGAACAGCAGGCCGACGCCTTTCATGATCGCGGTTCTCACGGACGCACTCCACTTCACAGAAGACCGGACAGAGTCGCCCGATCCGGTTGTCAGTTCGATAACGCCCCTTCCCCTCTCCGCCGTCTGCGCTAAGTGTCCCCCATGGCCGCCGCCGAGACCCCTTCCGACCTGTTCAAACGCGCCCTCGCCCACGCCGCGCGGGCCCTGGCCGAGCAATCGGAGCTGGAGGTCGTGTTCGGCTCGGACGGACCCAAGCTGGCCAACGGCGTCCTGACCCTGCCGCATCCGCCGCGCGATCCGGGCGCGCCCGAGAGCGCCGCCCTGCGAGGGCAGGCCGACCGGCTGGCCCTGCGGCTGGCCAATCACGACGAGGGCGTCCACGCCCGCCTGCGCCCCGTCGACAGCCGCGCCGCCGAGGTGTTCGAGGCCGTTGAACAGGCCCGCGTCGAGGCTGTCGGCTCGCAGTCGCTGGCCGGCGTGCGGGCCAATATGAACTCGGCCCTGCTGACCCGGCTGGAGAAGAGCGGCGCCCTGCGCGTGACGGACGCCGAGCGCGTTCCGGTGGCCGAGGCGGTGGCCCTGCTGGTCCGCGAGCGGCTGACCGGCCAGCGCGCGCCCGACGGCGCCGGGGCCCTGCTGGACCTGGTCCGCGCCGAGCTGGAGAACAAGGCGGGCCGCAAGATCGACGCCCTGGCGGAGGTCGCGGGCGACCAGACGGCCTTCGCGGAGCGGCTGCGCGACGTGCTCAAGGCGCTGGACATGGACCCGGGCGACGGGCGCGGCGACGACGTCTCCGACGACCCGGGCCAGGACGAACCCGACCCGCAGGATCCGGACGCCGCCGATCCCGAGGACGAGGAAGAGGATGAAGCCGGCGGCGGCGAGGGCCAGTCGATGGACGGCTCCACCGACGACCAGACCGCCAGCGACGAGCGCGACGCCCGTCCAGACGGCTCGCCCGCCGATCCGAACGGCGAGACCAGCGAGGACGGCCCCGACCTGAACGAAGGCGCCCTGCCCAACCGTCAGCAGACGATGGACGACGGTCGGGCGATCGACGCCTATCGCGTCTTCACCACCGCCTTCGACGAGATCGTCGACGCCGCCGACCTGTGTGATCCCAATGAGCTGGAACGCCTGCGGGGCCTGCTGGACCAGCAGCTGACGGCGCTGAGCTCGGTCGTCGCCCGGCTGGCCAACAAGCTGCAGCGCCGCCTGATGGCGCAGCAGAACCGCAGCTGGCATTTCGATCTGGAAGAGGGGGTTCTGGACACCGCCCGCCTGACCCGGATCATCACCGATCCGACCAGTCCGCTGAGCTTCAAGGCCGAGAGCGAAAGCCCGTTCCGCGACACGGTGGTGACCCTGCTGCTGGACAATTCGGGCTCGATGCGCGGGCGGCCGATCATGGTCGCAGCGGTGTGCGCCGACATCCTGGCGCGGACGCTGGAGCGGTGCGGCGTCAAGGTCGAGATCCTGGGCTTCACCACCCGCGCGTGGAAGGGCGGCCAGAGCCGCGAGGCCTGGATCACCGCGGGCAAGCCGGCGATGCCGGGCCGCCTGAACGACCTGCGCCACATCATCTACAAATCGGCGGACGCGCCCTGGCGACGGGCCAAGAAGAACCTCGGCCTGATGATGCGCGAGGGCCTGCTGAAGGAGAACATCGACGGCGAGGCCCTGCTGTGGGCCCACGACCGGCTGATGGCCCGGCCCGAGGCGCGGCAGATCCTGATGGTCATTTCGGACGGCTCGCCGGTGGACGATTCGACCCAGTCGGCCAATGCGGCGATGTACCTGGAGAAGCACATCCGCGAGGTCATCGAGTTCATCGAGACCCGATCGCCTGTCGAACTCCTGGCCATCGGAATCGGGCACGACGTCACGCGCTACTACCGCCGCGCCCTGACCATCGTCGATGTCGAGCAACTGGGCGGCGCGATGATCGAGAAGCTGGCCGAACTGTTCGACGCCAGGGCCGAGACTCCCGCCGGCCGGCGGCAGAAGGCTGCATGACGATGCTGCGCCGCCTGCTGCCCGCGCTCGCGGCCGTGACCCTGGCCGCCTGCGCCGGCGCGGTTTCGGTGACGCCGCCGCTCACCCCGGTCACGGGCTGGACGACCGGAGCGGCCTCGACGCGGCCCATCGGCCTGGGCCTGCCCGGCGGCGCCCGCCTGGCCGAGGGTGTCCGC
>NZ_JAHFPF010000312.1 GCF_023259385.1 Brevundimonas sp.
GGGATCTCCTTCAGGGCCGCGACGACGGCCTTGGTGAAGAAGGACATGAAGCCCAGCTTCACGCCGTGGCGCTTCTCGAACACGTCCTTGTACTGGGCCCGCAGCGCCATGATGTTCGTCATGTCCACCTCGTTGAAGGTGGTCAGCTGGGCGGCGGTGTTCTGCGATTCCTTCAGGCGGCGGGCGATGGTCTGACGCAGGCGCGTCATCTTCACCCGCTCCTCGCGCGGCTGGTCGGCGCGCGGGGCGGCGGCGGGAGCCGGGGCCGACGGCGCCGGAGCGGCCTGCGGAGCGGCGGCCCCGATGGCGGCCAGGGCGTCGCCCTTGGTGATGTTGCCCTTCGGGCCGGTGGCCTCGATGGCCTTCGGATCGAGGTTGTTCTCGGTCACCACGCGCTGGACGGCGGGCGACAGGTGCGGGGCGTCGCCCGAGGACGCGGAAGCGAACTGGGCCGAGCCGCTGTTGGCCGGAGCGGCGGCGGGGACATCGCCCGAGGCGGCGATCGAGCCGATCTGCTGGCCCGGCGTGACGGTGGCGCCCGAGTCGGCGAGGATGGTCAGCACGCCGGCGGCCGGGGCCGACACCTCGACGGCGACCTTGTCGGTCTCGATCTCGACCAGCAGTTCGTCCTTGGCGACCGTGTCGCCGGACTTCTTCAGCCAGGTTCCCATCGAGCCTTCGGCGACGCTTTCACCCATGGTCGGGGTGGAGATCGGCACGACGCCGCCCGAGGCGGCGGGCGCCGGAGCCGGAGCGGCGGCGGGCGCCTCTGCGGCCGGGGCGGCTTCGGTCTTGGGCGCTTCGGCGGCCGGAGCGGCGGCAACGGCAGGGGCGGGGGCGCTCGCGCCTTCCGACACCACGCCCAGCACGGCGTTCGGGGTGACCGTGTCGCCTTCGGCGAACTTGATCTCGGCCAGCACGCCGTCGGCGGGCGAAACGACTTCCAGCGAGACCTTGTCGGTCTCCAGCTCGACCAGGACCTCGTCCTTCTTCACCGGATCACCGGCCTTCTTCGTCCACTTGCCGATGGTGGCTTCGGTGACGGATTCGCCGAGGGCGGGGGTGAGGATGTCGGCCATGGTCGGGTCCAGGTCTCGTTCAGATCAGAAGTGCGGCTACGCTATCAGGCGAAGGCGTCGGTCAGGAAGGCGTCGAGTTCTTTCAGGTGCCGGCTCATGAGGCCCGCGGCGGTCGAGGCCGAGGCCGGACGACCGACGTAGCGGGCCCGTTTGGCCTTCACGTCCAGTTTTTCGAGCGTCAGTTCGATCCACGGATCGACAAAAGTCCAGCCGCCCATGTTCTTCGGCTCTTCCTGACACCAGACCAGTTCGGCGTTCGGGAAGCGGGCCAGTTCGGTCATCATCGACTTCATCGGCCACGGATAGAACTGCTCCAGACGCAGCAGATAGACGTCGTCGATCCCGTCGCGCTCGCGGCGGTCCAGCAGGTCGTAATAGACCTTGCCCGAGCACAGGACGACGCGGCGGATGTCCTTGTCGGCCCTGATCTTGACGCCGGCCACCTCCGGACGCGTCTGGGCGTCGTCGTGCAGCACACGGTGGAAGGAGCTGCCCTCCGCCATGTCCGCCAGGGTCGAGACCGCCTTCTTGTGACGCAGCAGCGACTTGGGCGTCATCATGATCAGCGGCTTGCGGAACGGCCGGTGCATCTGGCGACGCAGGATGTGGAAATAGTTGGCCGGGGTCGTGCAGTTGGCGACCTGCATGTTGTCTTCGGCGCAGGCCTGCAGGAAGCGCTCCAGACGGGCCGACGAGTGCTCGGGGCCCTGCCCTTCGTAGCCGTGCGGCAGCAGCATGGTCAGGCCGCACATGCGCAGCCATTTGCGTTCGCCCGACGAGATGAACTGGTCGATCACCACCTGGGCGCCGTTCACGAAGTCGCCGAACTGGGCTTCCCACATGACCAGCGTGTTCGGGTCGGACAGGGCGTAGCCGTATTCGAAGCCCAGCACCGCCTCTTCCGACAGGGCCGAGTCGATGACCTCGAAATGGGACTGCTTGTCCGACAGGTTGTTCAGCGGGACGTAGCGCTTCTCGGTCGTCTGATCGACGATGCCCGAATGGCGCTGCGAGAAGGTGCCGCGCACCGAATCCTGGCCCGACAGGCGGACCGGGAAGCCCTCTTCCAGCAGCGACCCGAAGGCCAGGCTCTCGGCCGTGGCCCAGTCGATATTCTGGCCGGACGTGATCATCTCGCGGCGGCCGTCGATGACGCGCTTCAGCGTCTTGTGGATGTCGACGGCGTTCGGGATGGTCGTCAGGCGGTGCCCGATGTCGGACAGCTTGGCCAGCGGGACAGCGGTCTCGCCGCGGCGCTCATCGCCTTCGGCCAGGCCGATGCCGGTCCACTGCCCGTCCAGCCAGTCGGCCTTCTTGGCCTCGAAGGCCTTGCCGGCGTCGAACTCGGCGTCGAGGAAGGCCTCGAAGCGCGCGACCTCGGTGTCGATCTCGGCCTGGGTGACCACGCCTTCCTTGACCAGGCGCGCGGCGTAGATCTCGCGCGTCGAGGGCAGGGCGCGGATCTTCGAATACATCAGCGGCTGGGTGAAGGTGGGGTCGTCGCCTTCGTTGTGGCCGAAGCGGCGGTAGCAGAACATGTCCACCACCGCGTCCTTGTGGAATTTCTGGCGGTATTCGGTGGCCACCTTGGAGGCGAAGACGACCGCTTCCGGGTCATCGCCGTTGACGTGGAAGATCGGGGCCTGGACCATCAGCGCCACATCCGACGGATAGGGCGACGAGCGCGAGTTGCGCGGGCTGGTGGTGAAGCCGATCTGGTTGTTGATCACGAAATGCAGGGTGCCGCCGGTGCGGTAGCCCTTCAGCCCCATCAGGGCGAAACATTCCGCCACCACGCCCTGGCCGGCGAAGGCGGCGTCGCCGTGGATCAGCAGCGGCACGACCTTGGAACGGTCCAGCGCCCACTCTTCCTCGGGCTTGCCGACGTTGGCCTCGCGGATGTCGAAGGCCTGCTTGGCGCGCGCCTTGCCCAGGACGACCGGGTTGACGATCTCCAGGTGCGAGGGGTTGGCGGTCAGCGACAGGTGGACGGTGTTGCCGTCGAACTCGCGGTCCGAGCTGGCGCCCATGTGATATTTGACGTCGCCCGAACCCTCGATGTCCGACGGCACGGTCGAGCCGCCCTGGAACTCGTGGAAGATGGCGCGATAGGGCTTGCCCATCACCGCGGCGAGCGTGTTCAGGCGGCCGCGGTGGGCCATGCCCAGCACGATCTCGTCGACGCCCAGCGACCCGCCGCGCTTGATGACCTGTTCCAGCGCCGGGACCATGGCCTCGCCGCCGTCGAGGCCGAAGCGCTTGGTGCCCGGGAACCGCTTGTGCAGGAAGCGCTCGAAGCCCTCGGCCTCGATCAGCTTGTTCAGGATCGCCAGCTTGCCTTCCTTGGAGAAGGCGTTCTGCTCGAACTTGTCCGGCCCCTCGAAGCGCTGCTGGAGCCAGGACTTCTCCTCCGGCTCCGCGATATGCATGAACTGGATGCCGATGTTGCCGCAGTAGGTGCGCTTCAGGATCGACAGCACGTCACGGATGCTGCCGGTCTGCAGGCCCAGCACGCCGTCGAGGAAGATCGGGCGG
>NZ_JAHFPF010000313.1 GCF_023259385.1 Brevundimonas sp.
CCGCGGCCGAGGCCGAGGTGCGCCGGGTCGAGGCCCTGATGGCGGCCCAGCCCGGCCTGACCCTGATCCTGGAGCCCTCGGGCCGGGTGGTCGCCGCCTACGGCGCGCCGCCGCCCTCCCTGCCGGTCGACCCGCTGTTCGAGCAGGGGCTGGTGGCCGCGATCCACGCCCCCGACCGTCCCCGCCTGCTGGCCGCGCTGGCCCGGGCGGCGGCGGGACTGGAAGGCTCCGCCACCCTGGCCCCGCGCATGGCGCTGGACCGCCGCATCCAGCTGGTCATCCGCCGGCTGGACGATCCCTCGACGGGCCCGCGCGTGATCGCCCAGGTGTTCGACGCCACGGCCCAGTACGCCCGCGAACTGGGGCTGGAGGTGGCGCGCAACGAGGCCGAGGCGCGCGAGCAGGGCAAGACCCGCTTCCTGGCCAATATGAGCCATGAACTGCGCACGCCGCTGAACGCCGTGCTGGGCTTCTCGGACATCATGCGCCAGCGGCTGTTCGGGCCGATCCCCGACCGCTACGCCGAATACGCCGACAACATCCACCAGGCCGGCGGCCATCTGCTGGACCTGATCAACGACCTGCTGGACGTCTCCAAGATCGAGGCCGAGCGCTACACCCTGACGGTGGAGAAGTTCGACGCCCGCGAGGTGGTGTCGGACGCGATGGCCCTGGTCCGGGTCAACGCCGAGGACAAGGGCGTCAGCCTGTCGGGCGTCCTGCCCGCCGACGCGGTCGAGGTCTCGGCCGACCGCCGCGCCCTGAAGCAGATCGCGCTGAACCTGCTGTCCAATGCGGTGAAGTTCACGCCCGAGGGCGGCGCCGCCACCGTCACGGTCGAGGCGGTCGGCCCCTATCTGGAGATCATCGTCGCCGACACCGGCGTCGGCATCGCCCCGGAAGACGTCAAACGCCTGGGCCGCCCGTTCGAACAGGCCGGCGCGCCGGAGCAACGACGCCAGGGCACCGGCCTGGGCCTATCGCTGGTTCGCGCCTTCACCGAACTGCACGGCGGCCGGATGAGCATCGAGAGCACCCTGGGCGAAGGCACGGCGGTGACGGTGCGGATGCCGGTGGCGCTGGTGGCGCGAGCCCCCGCGCCGGAGGGCGGGGCGGAGATCATCCCGCTGCCGGTGGCGAACGGGGGTTAAAAAGGCGAGTGACGTAACGGTGTTATTATTTTAGGTTGTGCCTGGGAAAACTGGGGGCAACCATGAATATCCAACGCAGAACTCTTCTGGCCGCGGGGGCGGCGGCGCCGCTGCTGGCGCTGGCCGGACCGGGCCTGACGCGCCAGCCGGCGATCGGAATCCGACCGAAAGTCTCGGGAAGCGCACGGCCCGCGGCGCTCGAGGACTACAAGCGCGCCATCGCGGCCATGCTGGCCCTGCCGCTCAGCGACCCTCGCAACTGGTATCGGCAGGCGCTGATCCACATCATGGACTGTCCCCACCAGAACTGGTGGTTCCTGCCGTGGCACAGGGGATATCTGGCCCGGTTCGAGCAGATCTGCGCGGAGCTGTGCGGCAATCCCCAATTCCGCCTGCCGTACTGGGACTATACCGAGAGCGCGACCGTTCCGGACGCCTTCTTCGACGCCGGGCTGGACCCGTTGGGCGCGCCGTTCCGGACCGATCAGGCCGCGCTGATGGCGGAGCTTCTGGCCGGTCTCACGCCGTGGTGGAACGCCGCCAGCGCCGAGACCAAGGCTGAACTGGCCAAGCGCTCCCTGAACCGGCCTGAGGACGTGGTGGCGCGCGCCACCCGGGCCTGGCGCGGCCAGGGACGGACGCCCACGCGCGCCGCTCCCGCGCTCGACCGGAGCACGGCCCGGATGGTCAGCACAGAGACCGTGTCCGCCGCCATCCGGACCCCCACCTTCACCAGCTTCGCCAGCGCGGCGGCGGGCGATCACCATCAGATGGTGCGCTCCGGCCTGCTGGAAAGCGCTCCTCACGACAACATCCACATCGGCACGGGCGGCTTCATGGGGGCCTTCATGTCGCCGGTCGATCCGTTGTTCTGGCTCCACCACGCCAATCTCGATCGCCTGTGGGACATCTGGCAGCGCCGCCAGGCCAACGGCGGGACCGATCCCCTTCCGACGGGATCGGAGCGGACGCGGTTCGAAGCCGAACCCTTCCTGACCTTCTGCGACGGCAAGGGCCAGCCCGCGCCGGCTCAGGCGGGCGGCTGCCTTTCGACCGCCGCCCTGGGCTATGCCTACGAGGCCGGGAGCCTGGAAGGGCTGGCGTCAACGCCTTCGCCCCTGCGCAATTTCAATTCCCGGCTGCTCGCTTCCTCGGTCGGCCGAGAAGTGCAGCTGCGCCGGGGACTGGAGAGCGCGCTGGTTCTGGCCGTGCCGAGGGCCAGCTTCGCGCCCGCGCTGAGCCCGACCGAGACCGGCGAACTGGTCACCGAGATCCAGCTGACCCCGCCCGCCAACGCCGCCGACGCCCGCATCCGGGTCTATGTGAACTGCCCGTATCTGAGCCAGTACACGCCGGTGGACGACCCCCACTATGTCGGCACCCTGTCCTTCTTCGGCGCCCAGCACCATGAAGAGCACTCGATGTCCCAGACCTTCACGCTGGCGCTGGGACCGGCGTTGACCGCGCTCGGCGAGGACGGACGGCTGCCGGTATCGGCCATCCGGGTGCAACTGATCCCCGACAGCGAAGCCGACGCCGGCGTGCTGGGCGGCGTTCTCGAGGAAGTTTCGATCGCCGTTCGGTGACATGTTCTGGACGTGTTGCGGGCGCAGGCTGAGGGAATGGTCATGAAGCTCTCGCTTCCCGTCGCCGCCGCCGCCGCGATCCTGGTCGGCGGTTCCGCGTGCGCGGGCGTCCAGACACGAGCGCCCGCGCGCGTCGTGGCCGTCACGGCCGCGCCCGCGCCCGCGCTCGCCCCCGACGCACCGGAAACCCTTGAACTGACGATCCGCGTGCCGCCGGGCGCCCAGATCGAGGTCTCGACCCCCGCCGGCCAGGTGATCGGCTATCTGGCCCGCTACATCGAGGATTCGCAGGCCGCCGCGCCCGTGACCTACACCCTCGCCCTCCCGCCCGGCGTCGACGGGGGCAGCCTTCGGTCCGTGCGCGTGCAGCCGTCGGAAGGCGTAAGGGCGACCGACCTTCAGGTCGGGACGGCCATCGTTCACACTCGCCCCGACTAGGCCGCCAGAACCCCTAGAGGCTGCCCATCGCCAGGAAGGCGCGGCCCGCGGCGAAGTCGCCGGCCTCGAACGGCACGGTGGCCACGCTGCCGTCGCGGAAGTGGAATTCGATGGCGAAGGCCTCGCGCGGGTCCAGCCGGTCCAGGGCGTCGGCGGCGAAGGGCGCGAACCGCCAGGCCTCGCCCGCGCGCTTGCCCGCCGGCAGCAGCATCGGATCGGCGGCGGAAACCTCTGACGCCCACAGGCTGGCCCGGGCCGAGGCCGGGATCAGGTTGTTTCCGGCCAGCCACGGCCGCGGCGCCTTGGCCGGGTCGCGGAAGACCAGCCGGGCGGCGGTGGGGCGCGGACGGCCGTACCAGCTGACCACGGCGGTCAGGGCGGCCTCGTCGCCCTTGCCCGCATAGCCGAAGGTGACCGGCGAGGCGCCGACCA
>NZ_JAHFPF010000068.1 GCF_023259385.1 Brevundimonas sp.
GGCGTAGATGGTGTTGGTGGCCGAATTGATGCCGCCTTCGACCACATACAGATAGGGCGCGTTTTCCTGCAGCGAGCCCAGATTGACCCCGCCGGCGTTCAGCGAACCGGCGGTGATCAGGTTGAACCGGGTGGGCGCGGCCAGCAGGGAGTTGAAGCGCACGCCCAGCTGCGAGCCGGCGCTCAGGGTCGCGCCTCCGGTCACGTTGAGGCCGCCGTTGGAGCTGGCCTGCGGATCGACCGTGAGGACCAGCTTGCCTTCCGTGCCGACGTTCAGGCTCGAAATCGTCTGGGTGTTGGTCTGGGTGGTTTCCAGGACGCCCTTGGAGACCGAGATCGCCAGATTGCCGTCGGTGTCCGAAATGGCGCCGCGCACGTCGGCGCCGCCGGACACCAGCAGGCTGTCTGCGCCGGCTCCGAAGGACATGTCGCCCCTGACGATGCCGTTTCGGATGTCCATGACGTCCGCGCCCGAGCCGAACCGGATGTCCCCGTAGATCTGGGGTTCCTTGCTGTTCGGAACGCCGTCGCCGTCCGTATCCGGATCCGCGCTCGTCGGCGTGCTGAGGGTCCCGTTCTGGACCAGGGTCACGCCGGTGGTGTTGGCTGAGACGTCGATGGCCACGCGTTGGCCGGTCACCGTGTCGCCGGCGTTGATCGGCGAGATATTGGTCTGCACCTGGCCGGTGTTGGTGATCGAGGTCAGCGTGCCGCTGAGGTCGCGCACGCCGTAGGTGTTCACGGTCGCGCCGCCGGCGGTCGACAGGATGGTGCCGCTGTTGTTGAAGACCGGCACGTTCGCGCCGACGTCGATCAGGACGCTGGTGCCGGTGGCGGCCACCTTGCTGGAAACGCCCGAGGTGATCGTCCCGCTGTTGAAGAGCATCGGGGTCTGGGCGCCGGCCTGGAGGTGCACGGCCGTGGCGTTGGCGTCGAAGGCCAGCGCGGATATGGCGGATTCGTTGCGGACGCCGCCGTTGATGGTGACCGTCTGGCCGGCGTTGCCGCCGATGCTCAGCGCCGTGGCCGTAACGCCGTCATAGACGCCCTGGCCGGAAAGGCTGCCGCGGTTGATGAAACCATAGGCGTTGTCGCCCACGCCGGCGACGCCGAGCGTGATCGAGCTCGAGGCCGAACCGATCTGGACGGCGGCGGCCTTGCCGTAGCTGGTGACCGAGCCGGTGGTTTCCGAGGCGTCCGGAATCCCGTCGGCGTCATCGTCGTTGCTGGTCGGATCGGTATCGACCGGCGCCCGGTCGATCAGGACGCCGGCGGCGACGTTGCCGGCGATAAGCACCGCCGGGCCGCCTTGCAGCAGGTCGTCCGCGTCGAGTTTCCCGACGAACGCATCGGAGCCTCGCGTCGTGTACCGGTAGCCGGAGGCGGCGATGCTGCCCTGCAGGCTGACGCGGCCGCCGACATCTCCGCCGATGGAAACCGCCGAGGAATTCGCGCCCGTGGCCGAGACGTTGCCCAGCAGATTGACCGCGCCGCTGATGTTTCCGGTGGTGCGCACCGCAACCGAGTTGTCGCCGGTTATGGTGACGCTGCCGAAGCTTTGCAGCTTTCCGATCAGGTTGGACTCGATCGAGATGCCGTAGGAGTTGTTGCCTTCGACCGAGACGACGCCGCCCGAGTTCACCAGCAGGTCGCCCGTGACCGGCGCGCCGGCCGCGTAGCGAATGCCGAAACGGTTGGTCCCGGTCGCCCAAGGACCGTCAAGGTCGCCGTCGGAATCGGTGTCCGGATAGTCGTTGATCGAATCCGTGAGGACGATCTGGCCGCTGACCGTGACGTTGGAGGTGACGCCGGGGCCGACGAGAACGCCCGTCGAGCCGTCGGCGGAGTTCCCCATGTTGACCCCGCCGCCGGTGGCGACCAGGAAATTGTGGTTCGAATCGATCGTCACGGCCGTGCCGGTGGTGACGTTGATAGCCCCGCCCGAGGCGATCTCGATGTTATCGGCGGTCGTGCCTGTCGCGGTCGAGGTCCGGATCGGCGTGGTCCGCGCGGTGTTGATCACCACGTTGGCCATGGCCTCCGAAGCCACCAGCAGGGGAGCGATCGCCACCGCGGTCGCGAGTAGAATACGCATTCGAGAGAAACCCCTGTGGACGACACGCCAGAGACGCCAGCGATCCTCTAACAGGGACCGTGCCAGCCTGCCTCAAGTTTCTCGAATTTGAGGCGAATGCAAGGCCGAAGCCTCGACGGCGCTCCGCTTTGGAAGCGGGGCTATTGCTATTTCTGAGATCAAAGTGATATCACTTTTATATTGATTCAGGAGAGGGCCTTATGACCACCACCCATTCGAAGTCCACGGAACGCCCCGCGTCCACGGCCAACGGCGTGCTGATGTTGCTGATCGGCCTGGCGATGATGATCGCCGGGCCCGTCGGCATCGCGCTGGACCCGGACAATATCGCGCTGGTGGTCAGCGGCGTCTTGGCGGCCGTCCTCGGCCTGCTGCTGCTCTGCGGCCTGTATTCGCTGCAGCCGAACGAGGGCGTGGCGATCCTGCTGTTCGGCGAATATCGCGGCACCGACCGCAAGACCGGCCTGCGCTGGGTCCTGCCCTGGTACAGCCGCAAGAAGGTCAGCCTGCGCGTCCGAAACCTGACCAGCGACAAGCTCAAGGTGAACGACAAGCGCGGCAGTCCGATCGAGATCGCCGCCAACGTCGTCTGGCGCGTCGAGGATTCGGCCCAGGCGCTGTTCGATGTCGATGACTATCAGGCCTTCGTGAACATCCAGGTCGACACCGCCCTGCGCGACATCACCTCGCACTACGCCTACGACCACGGCGAAGAGGATGCGGCGCCGGAGATGACCCTGCGCTCGGTGGCCGAGGACGTGGCCGCGCGCCTGCGTGACGAACTGGTTGAACGGGTCAAGGTGGCGGGCGTCGCCATCGACGAGGCGCGGCTGGCCCACCTGGCCTATGCGCCGGAGATCGCCGGGGCCATGCTGAAGCGTCAGCAGGCCGAGGCCGTCCTGGCCGCGCGCCGCCTGATCGTGAAGGGCGCCGTGGGCATGGTCGAGGCCGCCCTGACCGACCTGGGCGAACGCGGCGTGGTCGATCTGGACGAGGACCGCAAGGCGGCGATGGTCTCGAACCTGCTGGTCGTGCTGTGCGCTGACCGCGAGGCGCAGCCCGTGGTCAACACCGGCACGCTTTACGGCTGATCATGGCCGGCAAGCCCAGGAAACCCTTCCTGATGCGCGCCTCTCCGGGGGTGATGGCGGCGGTCGAGAAATTGGCCGCCGCCGAACTGCGTTCCGTCAACGCCCAGGTCGAGGTGCTGTTGCGCGAAGCTCTCGCCAGACGAGGTGTTCCGACCGCGGACGATCGCTCTTCTGACGACGGCGCTTGAGCTTGATCGCGACCGGCGCTACGGCCCCGTCATGGTGAAGTCGCATATGTCCCGGGTCCGCAAGGCCCGCCGCATCCAGAAACGGGTCAAGCGCGTTGGTGCGTCCAATGTAAGCGCGGCGGAGCAGGAGCTGATGAGTCTGGCGGGTCTGGAGGTCCAGGAAGGCGAATTGCGCCTGATCCCGGGCTGGGACGAGGAAGTCTCCGACACCCTGAAGGCCACCAAGCTGGCGGGCGAGGACGAGCGTCCGCGCTTCGTCGACACCACCATGCTGTACGCGCCCAAGTCGGGCGGGGTGAAACGCTACCTGCTGTCCAAGAAGGCCTGGCTGGAGACCAACCGTCCCGGCGTCGCCCACTCGCTGGTCGTGCCGGGCGCGCACCATAAGGCGGGCGACGACGGAATCATCCAGCTTCACGCCACCAAGCTGCCGTTCGGCGACGGCTACCGCTGGCCGACCTCGGTGCGCCGCTGGGCGGCCTGGGTCGCGTCGCTGAACCCCTCGCTCATCGAGGCGGGCGATCCCTATACGCCGGGGCAGGGCGCCCTGGAGGCCGGCCAGCGCGCCGGCTGTCCGGTCGTGGGCTTCTGCCACTCGGATCCCGCCGGCCTGGCCGCGCTGCATTTCGGCGAATGGGCCAAGAAGCCGGTGGAGAAGCGCTGGGCCCGTCTGTTCGGCCAGTTCGACCGCGTCGTCTCGCCCAGCCGCTACATCGCCCGCCGTCTGGAAGAAGCGGGCATCCGCGACATCGTCATCCAGCCCCTGGGCGTCGAGATCGACACCTTCCGCCCGGACCGCCGCGACCGCGACTGGCTGCTGAAGAAGCTGAACCTGCCGGCCTCGGCCCGTCTGCTGTGCTTCGCCGGTCGTCCGGCGCGCGAGAAGAACATCGATGTGCTGATCGAGGCCGTCCAGAAGCTGGGCGATCCCTACCACCTGGTGCTGGTCGGCGCGGGGCAGGGGCTGCCCGCCGAGGATCGGGTCATCTCCCTGCCGTACGAGGCCAATCCCAAGGCGGTGGCCAAGATCATCGCCTCGTGCGACGCCTTCGTGCACGCCAATGACAAGGAGCCCTTCGGCCTGATCGTGCTGGAGGCCATGGCCTGCGGCCGTCCGGTGGTCGGGGTCAACGCCGGCGGGGTCAAGGAGACGGTCGACAACTCGGTCGGTCAGCTGGCCAAGGCCGCCGAACCCGGCGTCTACGCCGAGGCCATCGAGGCCCTGTTCGCCCGCGACATCGAGGCCCTGGGCGCCGCCGCCCGCCAGAGGGCCGTCGAACGCTTCGCCTGGAACCGGGTGTTCGAGGACCTGTGCATGACCTACGCCGACGTCAGCGGGAAGCGCGCCTTCATCGAACCGGCCGGCGACTGGGCCGAGCACTAGGCCATTGTCGGTTCGGATTGACTCAATCCGAACTCAGATAATGACCCAGCATCAATACGTTGAGTGAAATCCAAGTTCAGATGCGATCGCATCTGAGCCGATTTCGCTCTAGGCTCGACAGCGGCTACGGGCGCGAGCAGTCTCACCGCAAAACGGGGAAACATCCATGAGACGCCTGCTGCTCGCCGCCACGCTCTCGCTGCTGACCGCCACTTCGGCCATGGCCCAGACGGTCTATCTTGTCCGCCACGCCGAGAAGGCCGACCAGAGCGCCGATCCGGCGCTGTCGGCGGCGGGGACGGAGCGGGCCGGGGCGCTGGCCGCCGCGCTCGCCGACGCCCATCCGGACCTGATTCTGGTCACGCCCCTGCAGCGCACCGCCCTGACCGCCGCTCCGACCGCCTCGCATCACGGCGCGACGCCGGTCGTCGTGCCGCTGGACGGCGGGACCCAGGGCCATGTCGCCACCGTCGTCGCCCGGGTCCGCGCCCAGCCCGCCGACGCCGTCGTCCTTATCGTCGGCCACAGCAACACCGTGCCGCTGATCGCCCGGGCGCTGGGCTATGCCGAGGCGGCCGACATGCCGGACTGCGAATACGATCGCCTGACCCTGCTGCACCTGATGGGCGAGCGCGCTCATGGCCAGGTCAGCCGCTACGGCGCGGCCTCGACCTGCTGATATAATAAATACCGGGTAATATTGACGGGCGCGTTATTGTCCGGGTAAAACGCCGCCGTTCGTCATGGGATAGGCCATGCGCGGCGCGGAACGCACGACCATGCAGCACGACCTGACCCAGGGCTCCATCAGCCGAAAGCTGATCGGCATGGCCGCCTTCATCGGCATGGGGCTGCTGTTCCAGACCCTCTACTATCTGGTGGACCTGTATTTCGTGGCCGGGATCGGCCCGGATGCGCTGGCGGGCGTCGGGCTGGCGGGGATCGTCTTCTTCCTGGCCATGGCGGCGTCCCAGATGGTCGGCGTCGGCGCGCTGTCGCTGATCGCCCGCGCCATCGGCGCCAAGGATTTCGCCCAGGTCGACGGCGTCTATCGCCAGTCGATGCTGCTGTCGCTGGGCCTGTCGGCGCTGACGCTGGCGGTCGGCTATGGCGTCGGCGGCATGGCGATCCGGGCCGTCGCCGCCGACCCGGGCACCGCGGAGCAGGGGACCGCCTATCTGTACGGCTTCCTGCCCGCCCTGGCCTTGATGTTCCCGACCGGCGCCCTGTCCTCGGCCCTGCGCGCCGCGGGCGTGGTGCGGCCCACCATGCTGGTGCAGAGCGGCTCGGTGCTGCTGAACGCCATTCTCGCGCCCATCCTGATCGCGGGCTGGGGCTCGGGTCTGCCGCTGGGCGCCTTCGGAGCCGGACTGGCCAGTTCCATCGCCGCCCTGGTCAGCTTCGCGGCCGCCGTGTGGCTGTTCGGCCGGGTCCAGACCCTGATCCAGGCGCCGCTGCGGCTGGCGCGGCCCGACGCCCCCGTCATCGGCCGCATCGTCGGCATCGGCCTGCCGTCAGCGGTCGAATTCCTGCTGATGTTCGTGACCATGAGCGTGATCTACGTCCTGATCCGCGACTTCGGCGCCGAGGCCCAGGCCGGGTTCGGGGTCGGCTCGCGGGTCATGCAGGCGGTCTTCCTGCCGGCCATGGCCGTGTCCTTCGCCGTCGCCCCGGTCGCGGGCCAGAATTTCGGCGCGGGCCTGCCGGACCGGGTGCGGCGCACGGTGCGCGACGCGGCCGTCATGAGCTCGGTCCTGATGGCGGTGCTGACGGCGCTGTGCCTGTTCGAGGCGCGCTGGCTGGTGGCGCCCTTCACCCCCGATCCGGCGGTGGCCGAGGTCGCCTCGACCTATCTGCGCATCGTCTCGCTGAACTTCATCGCCACCGGCCTGATCTTCACCGCGTCCGGGACCTTCCAGGCGCTGGGCGACACCCGGCCGGCGCTGGCGGGCGGCCTGCTGCGGCTGGTCGTCTTCGTCACCGGCGCGGTGTGGATCTCGGCTCAGCCGTGGGCCAGGCTGGAGCACATCTGGTGGATGTCGGCCATCTCGGCCCTGATCCACGCCGTCGTGGCCCTGCTGTTCCTGCGCCATCAGCTGAAGGTGAAGCTGGCGGGGCTGGAAGCACCGGCGACCACGGCAGGGGTCTGATCAGACGTCCAGGTCGGCCACCGCGAAGCGGGCGTTGTCCTGGATGAACTGGTAGCGGGCCTCGGCCTTCTTGCCCATCAGACGCTCGACCAGATCCTCGATCTCGGCCTCGTCCGAGGGCAGTTCGACCCGCGCCAGCGTGCGCTTCTTCGGATCCATGGTGGTCTCCTTGAGCTGGGAGGCCATCATCTCGCCCAGGCCCTTGAACCGGCCGATCTCGGTCTTCTTGCCCTTGAACACGGTGGCCAGAAGCTCGTCGCGGTGAGCGTCGTCGCGGGCGTACTCGGACAGCGCCCCGGCCTGGATCCGGTACAGCGGCGGCAGGGCCATGAAGACCCGGCCCTGACGGATGGTCTCGGGCATGACGCGGTAGAAGAAGGTGATCAGCAGCGCCGCGATGTGCGCCCCGTCCACGTCGGCGTCGGTCATGATGACGATGCGCTCGTAGCGCAGGTCATCGATGTTGAACCGGTTGCCCGGCTGCACGCCCAGCGCCAGCGCCAGGTCGGACAGTTCGACGTTCTGGCGCAGCTTGTCGATGGTGGCCGAGGCGACGTTCAGGATCTTGCCGCGCAGGGGCAGGATGGCCTGGGTGGTGCGGTCGCGCGCCTGCTTGGCCGAGCCGCCGGCCGAGTCGCCCTCGACGATGAACAGTTCGGTGCCGTGGGCGCCCTGGCGGGTGCAGTCGGACAGCTTGCCGGGGAGGCGCAGCTTGCGGGTGGCGGAGGCGCGGGCGACCTCCTTGTCCTTGCGGCGGCGCAGCCGGTCTTCGGCCCGCTCGATGATGAAGCCCAGCAGGGTGTTGGCCTGTTTGGGGCTTTCGGTCAGCCAGTGGTCCAGCGGGTCGCGCAGCAGCTGTTCCACCAGGCGCGTGCCTTCCGGCGACGACAGGCGGTCCTTGGTCTGGCCCTGGAACTCGGGATTGCGGATGAAGACCGAGATCATGGCCCCGGCGTTGGCGATGACGTCCTCAGCCGTGATCAGGGTGGCGCGCTTCTCGCCCGTCAGCTCGCCATAGGCCTTGAGGCCCTTGACCAGGGCGGCGCGGAAGCCGGCCTCATGCGTGCCGCCGTCCGGCGTCGAGACGGTGTTGCAGTACGAGCTGACGAAGCCGTCGGCCTCGCCGAAGCCGATGGGCGACCAGGTGACGGCCCATTCCACCGCGCCGGCCTCGCCCTTGCGCTCGACCCGGCCCGCGAAGGCGGGGGTGACGGTCTCGATCTCGCCGATCCGTTCGGACAGGGCGTCGGCCAGGCCGCCGGGGAAGTGCAGCAGGGCGCTGGCCGGGGTCGCATCCGTGATCCGCTCGGGCGCGCAGGTCCATTTGATCTCGACGCCGCGGAACAGATAGGCCTTGGAGCGGGCCATGCGGAACAGGCGGGCGGGCTTGAAGGCCGCGCCGACGCCGAAGATCTCCGCGTCCGGGTGGAAGCGGATCAGGGTGCCGCGCTTCTTCGACGGACCGACCTGGGCGATGGAGCCCTGCGGCAGGCCGCGGCTGAAAGACTGCTTCCATTCGAAGCCGTCGCGCCAGACGGTGACGTCCAGATGATCCGACAGGGCGTTGACGACCGAGACGCCGACGCCGTGCAGGCCGCCGGAGGTCTCATAGGCCTTGCCCGAGAATTTCCCGCCCGAGTGCAGGACGGTCATCACGACTTCCAGCGCCGACTTGCCGGGATGCTTGGGGTGCGGGTCCACGGGGATGCCGCGACCGTCGTCCTTGACCGACAGGAAGCCGTCGGCGTCCAGATCGACCGTGATCAGCTTGGCGTGGCGGGCCACAGCCTCGTCCATCGCGTTGTCCAGGACTTCGGCGAACAGGTGGTGCAGGGCCCGCTCGTCGGTGCCGCCGATGTACATGCCGGGGCGTTTGCGGACCGGCTCCAGCCCTTCCAGCACCTCGATCGAAGAGGCGGAGTAGCCGGTGGATGCGGCGGTCATGGCGGCCGGGGAGGGCGCATCCGCGGGCTTGGGGACGGCGGGCGGGGGCGTCACGGGCGCGACGGCCTCCGGTGTCGGGGCGGGAGCGACTTGAGGCGCGGGAGCGGGCTCGGCCGGACGCGGCTGCGTCGGCTCGTCATCGAACAGCGAAAGGAGGTCGGCGGAGTTGGCCATTCAGCGATTGTGCGGCGATTCGGGGACCGGTCTGGTAGGCCCGACGGGGCTTTGGAGCAAGCGTCGCCGCCTGGGCTGTGGACGACGGCAGCATGGCGCGGGTCATGACGGCCAGGAACAGCACGAACGGCAGGCTCTGGTGGGTCAGCAGGATCGATTCCGACAGGCTGAGCATGAAGAAGGAGACCAGGAATCCCAGCGCCCACCAGCCCTCGCGCAACCCGGATCCGGCGCTGCGGAACAGGGTGATGACGAAGGTCAGGAGCAGCTGGGCGCCGACCAGGATCGCGCCCGGCCAGCCCAGCTGGACCAGCAGGTCGATCCAGCCGTTGTGCGCCGAGGGCACGATCCAGCCGGTCTCCTTGCGCACCCAGTCGGCCGGCGGGGATTCGCCCATCCGGCCCCAGAAGGCGCCGTAGCCGTAGCCGGTCCACGGCCGCTCGGCGACGCGGCGCATCAGGCTGGCCCAGATGTCGGTCCGGCCGGTCAGCGACGGGTCCTTGCCCAGCGCCTCCAGCACCGCGACCGAGTGGGTCTCCCAGATCCACAGGCCCAGGGCGGACAGCACCACGGCGGTCCAGATCGCCACCACGGCGAAGGCGGCCCCGCCCCGACGCAGGGTCCAGAAGCCGGCCACCACCCCGACGCCCAGCATCAGGCAGAGCAGGGAGGTCTTGGACTGGGTGGCCAGCACCAGTCCGCTGGACAGAGCCAGGGCGACGGCGGGCGCGAGGCGGCGCGGATCGGGCGACGCCAGGCAGGCGGCGGAGGCGGTGGCGCCGATCACCATGACCGCGCCCATCTGGTTCTTCTCGTACCACAGGCCGCGCCAAAGGCCGGCGTTGACGTCTTGGTGCACGCCGATGGCCGGGAAGGCGAAGACCATCACCAGGCTGCCGACCGCCATGATCAGGCAGGACAGCATCAGCAGGCGCGGCAGGTGCGGCCCGCGGAAGGCGGCCCCCAGATAGAGGGCGAACACCCCGCTGATGGCCAGGGCGATCACCCGGCGGCTGGTGGTGTGGAAGTCGATCGACCAGTATTTCGAGGCGAAGCACAGCCCCACCAGCATCGCCAGGCACAGCGCCGCCGGCCAGGCGCGCCAGACCCGGTCCAGCCGGTACAGGATCAGGCCCGCGATGGCGGCGTAGGCCGGCAGCCAGACGAGGCGCAGCAGCGGCGTCTCCTCCTGCAGCGGGGCGAACACCGGACCGATCAGGGCCCCCGTCAGCATGGCGATCAGCCCGACGCACAGCGCCATCTCCCACCAGGTGGGTTCCGGATCGGTCGACAGTGTTTCTGGACGGGACTCGCGCACCGATGCAGGGTCGGCGTTCAGGCTTAAGGAAGGGTTGGGAAATGACGGGTGGGCTGCTCAGGCGCCGTGATGGACATCATGCGCGCGTCGGCTTCGTCGAACTGTTCTTCGACCTCGTCTTCGTCTTCGCCATCACCCAGATCAGCCATACCCTGCTGGCTCACCTGACATGGCTGGGCGCCCTGCAGGCGGCGATCATGCTGGGCGCGGTCTGGTGGGTGTGGATCGACACCAGCTGGATCACCAACTGGCTGGATCCCGAGCGCCCTCTGGTGCGGGTCATGCTGTTCGGCCTGATGGGGGCGGGGCTGGTGCTGTCCACCTCCCTGCCCGAGGCCTTCGGCGAGAAGGGGCTGGTCTTCGCGATCGCCTTCGCCTCGCTGCAGATCGGTCGGGGCCTGTTCACCCTGTGGGCGGTGCGCGGCGACCCGGTCCAGCGGGCCAATTTCCAGCGCATCGTGATCTGGGCTTCGGTCGGCGGGGCGATCTGGATATCGGGCGGCCTGGCGGACGGCCAGACCCGGCTGCTGCTCTGGTTGCTGGCCCTGTCACTGGAATTCCTCGGGCCGATGACCGCCTTCTGGTGCCCCGGGCTGGGTCACAGCCGGGCCACCGAATGGAACGTCGAGGGCGCCCACCTGGCCGAGCGGGTGGGCCTGTTCGTCATCATCTGCCTGGGCGAGTCGATCATCATCACCGGCGCGACCTTCGCCGAGCTGCCGTGGACCGCGACGACGGTGCTGGCCTTCGTCAGCGCCTTCCTCGGCACGGTCGCCATGTGGTGGCTATTCTTCAGCGCCAAGCACGACGCGGCGTCGGAGGTGATCGCGCGCGCCGAGAACGCCGGCGCCATCGCCCGCGCCGCCTATACCTACGCCCCCCTCCCGGTGGTGGCGGGCATCGTCGTCACCGCCGTCGGCGACGAGATGGTGCTGATGCATCCGTCCGGGCACATGGAAGCCGCGGCGATCTGGGTGCTGGTGGGCGGGCCGGCCCTGTTCCTGGCGGGCACGGCCGTAGCCATCTTCGCCGTCTGGGGCCACTGGCCGCGCTCGCGCCTGGTCGGGCTGGCGGCGCTGGGCGCGCTGGCGGCGGCCGCGCCCCTGCTGACGCCGCTGCTGCTGACCGCCGCCTCGACAGTGGTTCTGATGGCGGTCGGGGCGTGGGAGACGCTGGTTCCCTCACACAAGCGGCCCGGCTAGGAAGGCAGGGTCAACAGGGGAACCATGATGTCGAAATCCGCTCTCGCCTGCCTCGCGGCGATCGTCGTCCTCGGCGCGGCGGCGCCCGTCGCCGCCCAGACCGCGCCGCAGGTTCCGGCCGCGGCCCAGGGCGCCGAACAGCAGGCCAAGGTCGCGCTGGTCCGGCGGTATTTCGACGCCATCCAGTTCGACAAGCTGATGAACGTCATGATGGAATCCATGATGGCGTCGATGATGGAGAACGGCCGGATCCCGGAGGACAAGATTCCGGTCCTGCGCGAAGCGGCGCTGGAGGCGTTCGGGAACGTCTTGCCGCAGATGGTCGAGGCGAACATCGAGATCTATGCGGAGGCGTTCACGCTGGAGGAACTCGAACAGCTGGTCGCCTTCTACGAAAGCCCGGTCGGCCGCTCGTTGATGGCCAAGACGGTCGTTCTGTCCCGGCAGTCGGGCGAGATGATCCAGCGCTTCCAGCCGGTCATGCAGGAAGAGATGCGGCGTCAGCTGTGCGCGCGGATCGAGTGCCCGGCCGCCCCGCCGGTCGTCGTCGCTCCCTCCGCCGGCGCACGGGCGAAGCCCTAGACCGCCGCCAGCGCCGCCGCCCGCGAGCGGATGACCGCGCGGGTCGAACGGTCATCGTCGAACACGCCGTACCAGCCCTGCGGCTCGTGCGGCGGATCGCCCAGGAAGGCCGTGTCCCCGGTCCGGAATCGGAAGTCGGCATGCCGGGCCCGGCCTTCGCCGTTCCACGCCCAGAAGTTGGAGCCGACCAGAGGACCTCCCTCTCGCGCGCTGGCGATCACCGCATCCTGGATCAGGGCGTAGAGGTCGTCCCGCATGCTGGTCGAGACGTCCAGGCCATAGACGTCGCCGTTGCGCGGATAGCCGAACTCCTCGACCACCAGCGGCTTGCCGGCCTGCTGCGCCAGCGCGATGTGTCGGGCGACGTAGTCCGAGGCCAGCGACAGGGCGCGGTCGTGGGTGCCGGCCATGTCGGCGCGGTCCAGCCAGTTCCAGTTGGCGGGCCAGACGTGGGCGGTGTGGTAGTCGACGGCGTCGTCCGCCTGGGACGACAGCACCAGGCCGGGCCGTTCCATTGATCCCATCAGCCCTTCGCTTCCGGTGGAGACCAGATGGTTCGGCGCCAGCGTCTTGATCAAGCGGGCGGTCGAGGCGATCCAGGCTTGGAAGTCGGGCAGGGCGCCGTCGACCACGGCCCCGGATCCGCCCGGGCGCGGCTCATTGGCCAGTTGCCAGGCCATGATGGCCGGGTCCTCGGCATAGGGCGTGCCGGTCACCGTGTTCACCCGCCCGACGATGCGGCGGACGTGGGCGTGATAGCGGGCGACGGCGTCGGGACTGCGATAGAAGCCGGAGACGAAGTCCGGGAATTCGGGCCACGGATGCGCCGGGTCGTTGGCGTCGATGTAATGGCCGCCGTTGGTCCACTGCAGATAGGCGGCCATACCGCCGGACCATTCCCAGAAATTGGTCAGGTACAGCACCGCCTTCATGCCCCGCGCGCCGATCGCCGCCAGGGCGTGATCAAGCCCGGTCAGCAGCGCCTCGTCATACCGGCCGTCTTGGTCATGGAAGGCCGGGCGCACCGAGTTCTTCAGCGGGGACAACTCGGCCGAGGCGGCGATGCGCAGGTTGCTCACCCCGTCCGACGCCAGGGCATCCAGCTCCCGCGCCAGCCGGTCCTCATGCCCGATCCAGGCAGCGTACCACAGGTTCGCCCCGACGAAGCGATAGGGCTTCCCGTCCAGCGTCAGCCGGGGCCCGTCGCGCCGCACGAAGCCGGCGGCCGACGTCTGCGCCAAGGCGGGCCGGGCCGGCGCCGCGGCGGTGGCGATCGAGGCGGCGAGGACCGTGCGACGGTTCAGCATGGGCGGGGACTCAGGCCTTCTCCACGAACGTGTCGATCACCTTCTTCTCGCCCGCCTTCTCGAAGGCCACCAGCAGCTTGTTGCCCTCGATCCCGGTGACGGCGCCGTAGCCGAACTTCTGATGGAAGACGCGGTCGCCCTTGCTCCAGCCGGAGCCGGCCTTGGGGTCGGCGGTGGCGATCAGGCGGCCGTCGCCCTCGATCAGGGTGTGGCGGGCGGGCTTGGCCGCCGGCGCGCGCGAGGCCGTGAACGACTGGGCCCGTTTCCAGCCGGGGGAGGAATAGCCGCTGCCGAAGGTGGGCATCTCGTCCCAGCGGGACTTGGCCTCCTTCATCCCGCCCGAAGCGCCGTAGTAGCCGGTGTCCGACTGCGGATCGACGTGGTCGAGGGGCAGTTCGTCGACGAAGCGGCTGGGCAGCTGCGAGGTCCAGCGGCCGTAGACCAGCCGGTTGGCGGCGAACGAAATGCGGGCGTCCGACTTGGCCCGGGTGACGCCGACATAGGCCAGGCGGCGTTCCTCCTCGAGGCCCTTCTCGCCCTTCTCGTCGATGCTGCGCTGGCTGGGGAAGACGCCTTCCTCCCAGCCCGGCAGGAAGACCAGCGGGAACTC